>NZ_DASVSF010000026.1 GCF_036388275.1 Longimicrobium sp. | reverse complement strand
CGTCGACGTAGGAGTGTGTGGCGTCTACGCACCGGAATGCGCGCTGCTCCGTCTCCCGAGTGGACGCAGATGAGGGCCAAACCCCTGCTGTCACCTTGGTTTTGGGCGTCCCTGGCCCGATACAAAGATGTGGGTAATGGGTAGCCTGCGCAGCGGGGGAAGGGGGATGGGGGAGGGGGCTGCCGCGGGTTGCGAAGCACCCGTCGAACCCCGATCGAAGTTCTCCCCTCTCCGCACGTAGTTTGTGCGGGGAGGGGCCGGGGGCGGGGCCCCGTCAGTCCCGGTGCCAGACCTCGGCGCCGCCGCGCGTGTCGCGCCCCACTCGGCTCACGCTTTCCAGGTAGATCAGGTGCGCGCGGGCCTCGCGCAGCGCGTGCAGGAAGTTGTCCGGCGGAAGGTCGGGGAACAGGCGCAGCGTCACCTCGAACGCCGTCATCGGCCGGGTGAGCAGCTCCACCGTTTGCGTGTTTCGCGCGTCGTGGTGCGCCAGGATGCCGTCGATCCGCCCCGGCAGGTCCGCGAACGGCTCGCCGTGCGAGGGAAGCACGAGGTCTACCGGCAGCTCGCGCAGCCGCCCCAGCGAGGCCAGGTAGTCCGCCAGCGGGTTCTCGGCGTACAGGTCCGCGCCGATGTTGGGAGAGATGCGCGGCAGCACGTGGTCGCCCGCGATCAGGATGCGCCGGTCCGGGTGATAGACCGTCACGTGCCCCGGCGAGTGGCCCGGCGTGAGGATCCACTCCCACCCGCCACCCCCCGGAAGCGCGCCCCCGTCCCCCCGCAGCAGGTGGTCGGGCGGGTAGTGCCGGTAGCGCGCGTGGATGCGGTCCGACGCTTCCAGCAGCTGCCGGGCGACCTCAGCGGGGATGCCGCCCGTAAGGAAGCTGCGCTCCACCGACGGACGGTCCTGCGCCCAGCCGTTCACCCAGCGGGTGGCCAGCGCTTCCTCGCGCTCGTGGATGCTGAGCGTGGCCCCGCTCCACTCGCGGACGGGGCCGGCCAGGCCGTAGTGGTCGATGTGCGCGTGGGTGAGCACCACGTGGCGCAGCGACTCGCGCGTCACGCCGATCTGCCCGGCGCCCTCGCGCAGGGCGTCGCGGGCGGGCGGCGTGTCGATGCCCGTGTCCACCAGCACGTGCCCATCGTCGCCCTCGATCACCCATGCCGCCACCTCGCTCGGGGGGAAGGGCAGGGGAACGGAAAGGCGGTGGACCCCCGGCGCCACCTCGCGCGCCGGGGCCAGGGCTGCCGCGCTCAGGCGCCCTCGGGAAAGAAGCGCCGCCCGTCCGCCGCCATCTCCTCCAGCATCCGCGCCGGCGCGAACCGCCCGCCGAAGCGCTGCTCCAGCGCACGCAGGCGGCGCAGCACCTCGGCCGCGCCCGTGGTGTCGACGAACCAGAACGGCCCGCCGCGGAACGGCGGGAAGCCGATGCCGAAGACCGCCCCCACGTCGCCGTCGCGGGCGCTGCGCAGCACCCCCTCTTCCAGCGTCCGCACGGCCTCGTTCACCATCGCCAGCCCCAGCCGCTCCTGGATCTCCTCGGCCGGCATCGTCTTCTTGGGCGGGGTGCCGAACACGGCGTACGCGCTCTCGTCGGGGCCGCCCTTCTTGCCGTCCCCGTCGTAGCGGTAGAAGCCCTTTGCATTCTTTCGCCCGAGCCGCCCGCCGGCCACCATGCGGTCGATCAGGTCGCTGGGCGTCATGCGGGTGGCGAAGGCCGCGGCCATGATCTTTCCCGCCTTTTGCGCCACGTCCAGCCCCACCTCGTCGTACAGCGTCACCGGTCCCACGGGAAAGCCCCACTCCGTCATCGCCTCGTCCAGCTCTTCCATCCGCACGCCCTCCTGCAGCAGCAGCGCGGTCTCGGCCATGTAGGGCGACAGGATGCGGTTGACGTAGAAGCCGGGGGCGTCGTTCACCACGATGGGCGTCTTGCCGATCTTCTTGGCGTACGCGTGCGCCGTGGCCGTCACCCAGTCGGCGGTGCCGGCGTGGGTGATGATCTCCACCAGCGGCATCTTTTCCACCGGGGAAAAGAAGTGAAGGCCGATCACGTGGTCAGGCCGCGACGCCGCCTCGGCCAGGCGGGCGATGGGGATGGTGGAGGTGTTGGAGCCCAGGACGATGCCCCCGCGCGTGGCCGCCTCGATCTCGCGGATCACCCGGTGCTTCAGCTCCAGGTCTTCGAACACGGCCTCGACGATCAGGTCCGACGCGGCGAACCCCGTGTACTCCGTCGTCGGCTGTACGCGGTCCAGCAGCTTGGTGACCTCGTACTTCTTCATTCGCTTGCGCTCGGCCCGCTTCTTCAGGCTCTGGCGCGCGGTCTTGAGCCCCTTGGCGGCGGCCTCGAGCTTCACGTCCTTCAGCCGCACGCGGATTCCCGACTCGGCCGAAGCCGCGGCGATGCCCGCGCCCATGAACCCCGCGCCCACGACGGCGATCTGGTCCACGTGCTTCGGCTTGGCCTGGCTCTGCAACCCTGGATCGTTCTTGGCCGCGGTGCTGGTGAAGAAAACGTGGACCAGCGAGCGGGCCTCGGGGGTCACCGCCAGCTCGCCGAACGCCTGCGCCTCGAGCGCGAAGCCCTGCTCGATCGGCTTGTCGATCCCCCGCTCCACGACGCGGAGGAGGCGCAGCGGCGCGGGATAGAGCCCCTTGGTCTTGTCCATCACCCCCTGCCTCGCCTTGCTGAAGATCAGCCGGCGCATGGGGAGCAGGTTCTCCAGCCGCTCGGGCGAGCCCGTCGCCCGGCCCGCCTTCGCCTGGCGCGTGCGGTCCGCGAGCTCGAGCGCCACGCGGCTCGCCACGCTCAGCAGCACCGGCGCGGGGACCACCTCGTCTACGATGCCCGTCTTCATCGCCCGGCGGCCGTCGAGCTGCTTGCCCGTGAGCATCAGGTCCAGCGCGGCGCGCAGGCCGATCAGGCGGGGAAGGCGCTGCGTGCCCCCCGCGCCGGGGATGATGCCCAGCTGCACCTCGGGAAGGCCCAGCTTGGTCTTGGGGCTGTCGGTGGCGATGCGGTACGAGCAGGCCAGCGCCGTTTCCAGCCCGCCGCCCAGCGCCGCGCCGTCGATGGCCGCGACGACGGGGATGTCCAGGCGCTCCAGGCGGTTGAGCATCTCCTGCCCGGCGCGGCTGGCGGCCTCGGCGTCGGCGGGGGTGATGAAGTGCTTGAACTCCTCGATGTCGGCGCCCGCGATCCAGGTGCCCTTCTTTTCGGAGATGATGACGGCGGCGCGCACGCCGGCCTCGCCGTCTTCCAGCCGCTCCAGGATCGCGGTCATCTCGGCCAGCAGGCCGGCGGAGATGACGTTGACGGGGCGGCTGGGATCGTTCAGGCGGATCACGGCCAAGCCGTCGGCGATGTCCATCCGCACGGCGGAAGCGGTCTGCGTCGGTTCGTCCAGCATGGTCGCCATCTCACCGGCTCCTGGTTTGTTCGTTTGGGTACCGCCCCAACTTCGATCGGGGTTCGATGGGCTCGGTCGCATGCCGCGGCCGGCCCCTCCCCCGGCCCCTCCCCCGGCAAACTGCCGCCGGGAGAGGGGAGAACTTCGGTCCCGATGCGACAGGCTTCCTCGCACGCCGCGGCAGCCCCCTCCCCCCGACCCCCTGTCCCCGCTGCGCAGGGGAGGGGGAGAATTCGTATGCGCCCCGGCTTCCCCGGGCGCAAAACCCCTGTCATCCTGAGGCGCAGGCGCACCGAGCCGGCCTGCACCTCATACCACGCGCGCCGAAGGATCTAGCCTGCGCCACTTCTCAGCTTGGGCGCGGCAGCGAGCACCAATCTCTGAGACGCGTCCCCCGCGGGGCCCCTCCCCCGGCCCCTCCCCGCACGGTACTGCTGTGCGGAGAGGGGAGAACTTCGGTCCCGGAATCGACAGGACCCGTCGCATGCCGCGGGCGCCCCCCATCCCCAACCCTTCCCCCGCAAACAGCGCGGGGGAAGGGAGCCAGTTTCGTGCGCGTCCCCTGCTGCCGATGCTCGGGCTGGCGACGCTGGCCGGCCTGGGTGCACCTCGATTGCTCCGGCGCACTCGCCGGCTGCCCTCTCCCCCCGGCGCCCTCTCCCGCAAGCGGGGCGCAAGCGGGAGAGGGGGAGAACTGCCCCATGTCCTGAGCGCGCCACACGGCCCAACTCGCGCCACCGCAAGCCAGTCTGCGAAGGCAGACTTCGTGTGGTCGTTGCAGCGAATTCATTCGCCCAGGCGCCGAGGGTCTGGTCCATCGAGGCCCGGGGCGACGCCCCTGCAGGAGCCGCGTCTCTGGTTCTCGTGTCGCTGCCGCGCCTGGGCTGCGAGGCATCCGCGGCGAGATCCCACGGCCCTGCATCGCATCTGCTGCGGGCCAGTTCGGTGCGCTCGGGCCTCTGGATGACACCTCTCCGTGCAGGGCCTCCCCCGTCCTACATCGCCGACATGCCGCCGTCTACGGCCAGGACCTGGCCCGTGACGTAGCTCGCCGCGGGAGAGAGCAGGAAGAGCGCCGCGCCCAGCAGCTCGTCATCACCGCCCACGCGGCCCAGCGGCACCAGGCGCGACAGGGCCTTTTCGGCGTGGGCCAGCACGTGCTCCGTCATCTTCGTGGGAAAGAAGCCCGGTGCCACCGCGTTCACCCGAATGCCGTGGCGCGCCCACTTCACCGCCAGGTCGCGCGTCAGCGCGATCACCGCGCCCTTCGACGCGCTGTATCCCGCCGCGTCCATGATTTCCGGCGGGCTTCCCTTCATCCCCGCGATGGACGCCACGTTCAGGATGGCGCCCGGCGCGCCCCGGGCGATCAGCCGGCGCCCCAGCTCGCGCGAGCAGAGGAAGGTGCCCGTGGCGTTCACCTCCATCACCTTGCGCCAGGCGTCCACCGTCATCTCCGCGGCGGGCGCGCCCCACGTGGTGCCGGCGTTGTTCACCAGCAGGTCCACGGGGCCTAGCTCCGCCTCCGCCTGGTCGAACGCGGCCCGCACCTCGTCCTCGGACGCCACGTCCAATCGCAGTGCCAGCGTCCGCGCGCCGTACTCCCCCGCCAGCTCGCCGGCCACCTCCGCGCACGCCTCGCGCTTGCGCGAGCCCACCGCCACCGCGGCGCCCGCCTGCGCCAGCCCGCGTGCGATCTGCTCGCCCAGCCCGCGCCCGCCGCCGGTGACCAGCGCCACGCGCCCCGTCAGGTCGAACAGCTCGCTGACGCCGCGCATTCCGGTCCCGCGTCCAAGGTGGATTTCCGTCCGTCACGTGGGTTGCGCGGGACAATCTAAGCGGCGCGAAAACCCGCGCAAATGCTGAGAAACGTGAGCGCCGCTCATCCGCTCGGGACGGGCGGTGGCCGCGGAGTCAGCCCAGGCCCAGTACCCGTTCGGGCTCGGCGACCGCCTCGCGCAGGGAGCGCACCGCGACGTCGGCGGGAAGGGGGCGGGTGGGGTCGTCCACCAGGGCCACGCAGCGCATTCCCGCAGCGCGCGCCGCCGTCATCCCCGCCACGGCGTCCTCGATGACCGTGCAGCGTTCCGGCGCCACGCCCAGCCGCCGGGCCGCGAGCAGGAACACGTCCGGCGCCGGCTTTCCGCGCGGCACCTCCTCGCCCGTCGCCCGCGCGGCGAACGCATCGCCCACGCCCAGCTCGGAGAGCACCTGGTCGATGAACGACATCGGCGAGCTGGAGGCGACCGCGATGGGCACGCCGCGCGCGCCGAGCAGCGCGATCAGCTCGAGCGCCCCGTCCATCGGCACGATCCGCCCGGGGGCGCGCTCCGCCATCGTCCCCCACTTGTCCCGCGTCCACCGGGCGAACTCGCCGGCGTCCACCGGCCGGCCCAGCACCGCGGGAAGAAAATCGCGGTCGGCCATGCCGGCGTACCGGCGCGTCAGGTCGCCGGGGCCGATCGCGATCCCCCACCCGCGCAGCAGCTCGGATTCCACCTCCGAGTGAAGGCGCTGCGTGTCGGAGATCACCCCGTCCATGTCGAAGATCACGGCATCCATCCGCGGATCATACGTGCTTTCCCGCCTCGCCGCGAGCCAGGATGGAACGGGCCGGAGATCCGTTTCGCGAGACCCGGTCGTATGCCTTTGTGAGGGGGGCGAGAAGGCCGGCCCCGCGAAGACGAGAAGCGGTTGATCGCACGGTTTCGGCACCCGCGCCTGGACCGTCGAAATCGTGCGCCCATCGCTGTAGAATGTTTGTATAATCTTGGTCCGGTAAATGCATGGGGGTTCCGCCACCGGTTTGGCGTGCCCTCCTGGCGAGTCGGATGGGGGAGGCATCGGGAAGGCAGCCGCCCTCACGGGGGGCTGGGCAGGCGCACCACCACCTCTCCGCCCCGGCGGAAAGGTTTTCAATCCACTCGGACGGGGAGGAAAAGGGTCTAGATGAGACGATTGCTACCACGGCTTGCCCTGGGCGTCGCGTGCTGCGCGATGACCAGTACGGCGGCCCAGGCGCAGGACGAGATGATGATGGGGCGGCAGGTCAGCCGCTTCGATCTCGGGGTGTACGCGGGCGGGTCGCTGACCAGCGCGTGGTTCGACAGCCGGACGGTGACGCTGAACACCACCACCTCGCCGACCGAGAACGACGACGAGGAAAGCTTCGGTCCCGGGTTCGGCGGCGCCTTCGGGGCCATCGCCAACTTCTGGTTCACGCCGCGGCTGGGGCTGCGGGCGCATGGCGCCTACCTGCCCATGCAGCCGCCCCACGCGGACGGTGCGTTCGAGGGCGCTGGCGAGAGCAGCAATTTCGTGCTCAACACCTACGTGTACGACCTGAACCTGACGCTTCGCCCGTTCGTGATGAGCGGCTCGCGGGTTCTGTCGGGAATGTACGCCTTCGTGGGCGGCGGCGGGCTTACCGTCGACGTGACGGGCGAAGACCGCACGGCGTGCCTGCAGTCGTCGCTGGAGCTGGCCGCGTGCCTTCCGCTGCGGCCCAAGTACGCCACGGTGGGGCAGGGCAACGGCGGAATCGGCTTCGACCTGATTCCCCTGGGCCCCGTGTCGCTGTTCACCGAGGCGGGCGTGCACGTCTACGATTCGCCCGTGCACGTGGGCGACGCCTGGGTGCCGCGCGCCATCGCCCCCACCGGCTCGCGCGTGCGCATCGCCGACGACCGCACGGCCGTTACCGGGCGCCTGGTGCTGGGGCTGAAGGCCATGTTCGGCAACCTGCTTCCGCCGCCGCCGCCGGTGATCCTGCCGCCGCCGCCGCCGATGGTGGAGCCGGCGCCGCCCCCGCCGCCGCCGCCGCCCATGAACCCCATGCGCGACGTCCAGGTGTGCGTGGTGGAGAACGGCATGCTGCGCAACATGACGGTGCAGTACAACACGCAGACGGGCGACACCACCATGAACGGCCAGCGGTTCTCGCCGTCCATGACGGGCTACGCCGCCGGGGCCTCGTGGTTCATCAACAACGAGCCGGTGATGGTGATGGGCCGCCGCTACGTGAAGTACGGCCTGCCCCGCGTGCTCGGCGTCAACGAGGTGTCGCGAGTGGGCGAGTTCCAGGGCGTGAGCGTGTTCGCCGAGACCGGAGCCACCGGCACCCCCGAGGTGCTGTACGTGCCGGTTCGGGCGGGATGCGAGTTCCAGCCCTACCAGACGGAAACCAAGGCCGGCGCCGTTCGCGGCGACTGACGGGACGGAATCCAACCCCCGCGGCGGGTGCCGCGGGGGGCACCACCGGAGAGGCGCCACACGGCGCAGTGCTCCATCCACTTGTAGGGAGGAAACGATGACACTGGCGAAAACGCGGGGCCGACTGGGTGCGGCCGCCGTACTGACCGCCGCCGCTCTGGCGGGCGTGGCCCTGATGGCCCGCGAAGGCACCAGCTCCGACCACGTCGACACCGCCGAGGTGGAACTGAGCCCGCAGCTCGACATCAACGACGTGTACGTGTTCCCCGGCAGCACCGACGGCCGGATCGTGCTGGTGATGGACGTGGCCTCGCCCATCAACGCGCTGGGCCGCAGCATCACCCGCTTCGATCCCAACGCGCTGTACCAGTTCAAGATCGACAACAACAACGACGCCACCGAAGACCTGGTGCTGCAGTTCCTGTTCGACGAGATGAGCGACGGAACCCACCGCGTGAACGTGCTGGGGCCCGCGGCTCCGGCGGGCACGAGCCTGGGGATGAGAAACCGCCTGTTGGGCGGTCCGCTGTCGGCGGGCAACGCCTTCAACACCACGTTCACCACGCCCAACGGCATGACGGTGTTCACGGGGCCGCGCAACGATCCCTTCTACATCGACCTCGAGCAGTTCCTGCAGATCCTGCCGGACCGCCGCCCCGCCACCTTCCTGACCGAAGTGGCGACGGACAACAAGATGCCGTCGGCCTTCTGCGGCGCCGCCGCGCCGTTCGACACCACCTGCACGCCCAAGGACGCGCTGCTGGGCGCCAACACCCTGTCGATCGTGGTAGAGATGCCAGAGTCGATGCTGGGCGTGGCGGCGGGGAACGACGCCAAGCTGGGTATCTGGGCCACCATCGGCCGCTGACGGAAATGCCGCCGGCCACGCACGCGGCCGGCTGACGAGATCACCAACACGCGAGGAGTTTTACGATGTGGAAGATGAAAACGGCGGGCGCCCTGGCGTTCGCCCTGGCGGCGGCCCTGAGCGCCGGCGCCTGCAGCGAGGACGCGACACGCACGATCGTAGAGGTGCAGAAGAAGGACACGGTCACCGTCACCGTAACGGTGCGCGACACGGTCCGCATCGGCACCGCCAACCTGGTGTTCGACCAGATCGAGCGCCTGGGCAACCCCCTGGTGAGCGAGGTGTTCGTCGAGAAGCGTGAGCACGACTTCTTCAACACCACCAATCCCAACACGGACGTGGCCAACTTCCGCGACGACCTCCAGCGGTTCGTCACCGGCGTGGCCGGGCGCGACGCGGCCTACGCGAACGCGGTGGCCACGGCGCTGACGCCCGACATGCTGACGGTGTTCCCCAACCGCGCGGCCGGCGTGACGGCGGCCAACGCCGACGCCTCGGCGCTGGTGGGCTGGCTGACCTATGCGCTGTCGCCCGGAACGGGCTACGGCGGCCGCAAGCTCGACAACGACGACGCGGTCGACAAGGGCCTTTCGGTGATCTTCGGCACGGCGCTGGGCAACAACAGCAACGTCAGCCCGGGCCTGAGCACCGACAACGTACCCGACAACCAGACGGACCCCGACGTCTTCCCGTACGTCGCGGCGGCCAACTGATCGGATGAACGAACGGCGCGGGTCCCGTCTCGACGGGGCCCGCGCCGGCCGGCGCTCGCCGGCAACGCTGGATGGGTTCTGAAGAGCCGGATTTTTCGCTGAAGAGAAGGATGCGCACGATGCCCATGAAGCTCGGTCCCTCGCCCCTCGCCGCCGCCATCCTGGCGCTCGGCGCATTTGCCGCCGCCGGCGCCGCCCTGGGCGGCAAGGCCGCGCCGCGCGACGTGATGGCGGCCGAGTCGCTGGCCGGGCTGTACCCGTCGGCCGAAGCGCAGGCGGGGGAGACCGAGAAGGCGATCGCGTTCTACAACCTGCGCCTGGAAGCCGACCCGCGGAGCGCGTCGGACCAGGCCAACCTGGCCGGGCTGTACCTGCAGCGCTCGCGCGAAACGGGCGAGTTCGGCGACGTCCTGCGGGCCGAGGAGCTCGCCCGCGCCTCGCTGAAGCTGCGCAGCCGCTCCAACCCCAAGGCCTTCCGGCAGCTGGCCGCCAGCCTGCTGGCGCAGCACCGCTTCGGCGAGGCGATGACGATCGCCCGCGAGCTGGTGCGCATCTGGCCCGAAGACCCGGCCCACCGCGCGCTCCTGGGCGAGCTGCAGATGGAGGTGGGCGACTACGCGGCGGCCGAGGTCACCTTCGGCACCATCCGCCAGCACGCCGACAACCTGGCCGTGGCGCCGCGCCTGGCCCGCTGGGCCGAGCTGCACGGCCGCCCCGACGAGGCGCGCGTCATCTTCGCCGGCGCGCTGCGGCAGGCGCTGTACCGCACCGACTTCACCGGCGAGCAGGTGGCCTGGTACTACCTGCGCCTGGGCGACGTGGAGCTTCGCGCGGGCGACGTGGACGCGGCCGAGAGCGCCTTCCGCTCGGGGCTGGTGATTGCCCCCGGCGACTACCGGCTGCTTTCCGCCATGGCGCGGCTGGAGCTGGCGCGCGGCCGATACGCGAAGGCGGCGGAGCTGGGCGAGCAGGCGACGGCGACCGTGCTGGACCCGGCCACCCTTGGAATCGTCAGCGAGGCGTACGCGCTGCAGGGCGACCGCGAGCGGGCCGACGAGTACGCGGGGGCCATGAAGGTGGCCGTGCAGGGGCAGGCCGCCGGCATTCACCGCGAGTGGGGCCTCTTCCTGCTGGACCACGGCGGCGACGTGGCGATGGTGACGGAGCGCGCCCGGGCCGAGCTGGCCGAGCGGCGCGACGTGTACGGGCACGACCTGATGGCGTGGGCGCTGTTCCGCGCGGGCCGCCCCGCCGAGGCGCGGGCGCAGATCAAGCAGGCGCTGCGGCTGGGCACGCGCGATCCCCTGCTCTTCTTTCACGCGGGGATGATCGAGCGCGCCGCGGGCGATGACGAGGCCGCGCGCCGGCACCTGCGCCAGGCGCTGGAGCTGAACCCGCGCTTCCACCCGCGCCACGCGGCCACCGCACGTGCCGTGCTCGATTCCATTCCGGGCGGCGGGCGCCTGCGCCTGCCCTGGTGAAAGGGACGTTGAGATGAGCGACTTCCTGGCGTTTGCGCAGCTCGGGTTCCGGCACATCACCGACCCCAACGGGCTGGACCACGTGCTGTTCCTGCTGGTGCTGGCGGCCATCTACCGCCCGGCGGACTGGCGCCCGGCGCTGTGGGTGGTGACGGCCTTCACCGTGGGCCACTCCATCACGCTGGCCCTGGCCGTCACCGGGCTGCTCGCCCTGCCCACGCCACTGATCGAGTTCCTGATCCCCGTCACCATCGTGGCGACGGCCATCGAGAACCTGGTGCAGCGCGACCGGCAGGACGGCTGGCGGATGCGCGCCCGGCCCGTGTTCGCGGGGGTGTTCGGCCTGGTGCACGGCGCCGGGTTCGCCAACTACCTGCGCAGCCTGTTCATGGATGACCTTGCCGTGCCGCTGGTGGGCTTCAACGTGGGGCTGGAGATCGGCCAGGTACTCGTACTGGCCGGCGCGTTCGCGGCCTTCGCCGCGCTCGACCGCCTGATCGGGCTGGTGAAGCTTCCCGCCCGCGCGCCGGCCCCGGTGCGGCTTCGCGTGATCGCGGTTTCGTCCGCGGTGGCCGTGGTGGCCTGCGCCTGGGCGGTGGAGCGCAGCCCGTGGTAACTCGCCGCTGGCTCTGCCTGCTCCTGGTGGGGGCGACGGCGCTGGTGGCGGGCGCGGCGCGGCCGGCCGCGCATCCGCTGCACACCACGCTGACGGAGCTGAAGGCCGGCGCGGACGGGGCGGTGCAGGTGCAGATGCGCGTCTTTGCCGACGACTACGGGCGCGCGGTCGCCACGGCACGGGGGGCCACGCTCAACGAGCGCGAACGCGTGTACGTGGGCTCATCGTTCGTGCTGCGCGAGCGGAACGGGCGCGCGGTGCGATTCCAATGGTGCGGTACGCGGTACCAGGGCGAGGTGGTGTGGGTGTGCCTTCGCGGCGCCGCGGCCAGCGGGGTGCGCGGCGGGCAGGTGCGCAACGCCATGCTCTTCAACCTGTACCAGGACCAGGTGAACGTGGTGCGGGCGCAGTACGCCGGACGCGCGCGCAGCCTTCTCTTTACCCCCGGCGACGGCGCGCGGCCTCTGCCGTAAGTGCGTCCCGGGCAGGTGGATCCGAGATCGGCGGGGCGGCCGCCTATAAAACCGACGCTACCCCCGTAGATGGAGTCTCCGGGCACGGGTGATGGCGCGCCGTCCCGACCACCCGCCGGTGGCCCACGCGAACCCTGATATCGTAGATGCGGATGGCTGGACGATCGCCGGGCAGGTCGAAGATGCACGCCTGGCGGATCGTTCTGCTTCCGGTGCTGCTTGCCTGTGCAATCGGGCTCGGCACGTCGCACATCGGCCACGCCGGATTGCTCTCGCTGCACCTGGCGACCGCCCATCACGAGACGCCTCCGCCGCCCCCGGCCGATCCGCCTCCCGCGATCCACACGCAGGCCGTCGTGCACGTCGCCCCTTCGGATGAGCCGCACGAGCATTCCGGGCGTGGAACCGACGCGCACGAGCATCCGGCGCATCATGCCGGAACGCACGAGCATCCGCGGGACGAGGATCATCACCACGCGGCTGATCGGCACGAGCCTGCGCCACCGGCGGAGCGGCCGATCGCGAACGCGCCGCACGAGCACGGCGGTCTGATCCACACCCACGACCCGCGGTCCGACGAGGAGCTGGTGCTTCCATCGGCACCGTACTCCGAATTCTACCTTCCTGCATCCGCGGCATCCCTGCCGCGCGTCGCACGGAACCGGTCGCGCACGCCGTGGATCGTCGCGGCGCCGGACCAGGCCGTTCCCTCCATCGAATCTCCCCCGCCCCAACTGCCGGGCTGAAGTCGTTTTTCAGCTTTTTCTCGCCTGGTTCCCAAGCGCGCGTGCGCTCGGCGGACCAGGCGCGGGGTGCGCGTTCGCATGCCCGAATCCGGCCGCGCCTGCGCAGCCGGATCCAGGCCCGCGCATCCCTGAAACCCGGCAAATCACGGACAGGGGACATTCGGGACGATGATCGATCCACACACAGGAACACACGAGCGAGCGCACCGTCTGACGAGGGCGATCCTGCTCGCGGCGCTGATGGGCATCGGTGGCGCGGGCGCGGCTGACGCGCAGACGCAGCCGGCGAGGCGCGACACGGCCGCGGCACCGGTGGTGATGGACACCATCAGCGTCACGGGCCGCATCGACGACTTGATCGGCATCGCGGGCACCGCGTCGGAGGGCTACGTGGGCGCGGCGGACCTTCGCTCGCGCCCCATCACGCGAGAGGGTGAGCTGCTGGAGACGGTGCCCGGGGTGATCGTCACCCAGCACTCGGGCGAGGGAAAGGCGAACCAGTACTTCGTCCGCGGCTTCAACCTGGACCACGGGACGGATTTCCAGACGCGGATCGAAGGGATGCCCGTCAACATGCCCACGCACGGCCACGGGCAGGGGTGGACGGACCTGAACTTCCTGATCCCGGAGCTGGTGGATCACCTGGAATACAAGCTGGGCGTCTACCACGCCGAGCTGGGTGACTTCGGCAGCGCGGGCGGCGCCGTGTTCCACCTGGTGCGCCGGCTGGACCGCCCCTTCGCCACCGTATCCGGCGGGCAGAACGGCCTGGCGCGCGTGGCGGCGGGCGCATCGGCCCCGGTGGGTGCCGGCGACTTCCTCGTCGCGGTGGAAGCGAAGTCGTACGACGGGCCGTGGGAGATGGGGCAGGACCTGCGCAAGCTCAGCGGCGTGGCGCGGTATTCGTGGGAGCGCGGGCCGTCGCGGTTCTCGCTGCTGGGGATGGCGTACCGCAGCCGGTGGAACGCGACGGACCAGATTCCCGCCCGCGCGGTGGCGAGCGGGTTGGTGGGCCGGTTCGGGCAGATCGAGGAGGATGACGGCGGAGATTCGGAGCGCTTCAGCCTGGCGGGCTCGTGGAGCCGCACACTGCCGGGCGCGGTGCAGCAGGTGCAGGTGTACGGCATCCATTCCGACCTGGACCTGTACTCCAACTTCACCTACTATCTGGACGACCCGGCGCAGGGAGACCAGTTCAACCAGGTGGACCGGCGCTCGGTGCTGGGGGTGGACGCCAAGCACGCGCATGACGTCCGCGGCCTGGGCGCCGCGCACCTGCTCTCCGTGGGACTGCAGGCCCGCACGGACGGCATCGGCGGGCTGGGGCTGCACCGGACCCGCGCACAGGAGCGCGTCGGGACGGTGCGGGAAGACCGCGTCCGGCAGTCCTCGACGGGCGTTTTCCTGGAGGCGGATTCCCGCTGGAGCTCGCGCTTCCGCACGGTGCTGGGCCTGCGCGCGGACGGCTACGCGTTCGACGTCGAGAGCGACCGGGCGGAGAACTCGGGGCGTCGTGCGGCGGGCATCGTCAGCCCCAAGGCATCGCTCATCTTCTCTCCGTCGCGGCAGACGGAGCTGTACCTGAGCGGCGGATACGGATTTCACAGCAACGACGCGCGCGGCACCACCATCACCGTCGATCCCATCAGCGGCGATCCGGCGGCGCGGGTGGATCCCCTCGTGCGCTCCCGCGGGGCGGAGCTCGGCATCCGGGCGGCGCCCGTGCAGGGCCTGCGCTCCACGCTGACGGTGTGGGGGCTGGAGCTGGACAGCGAGCTGCTGTTCGTGGGCGACGCGGGGGCGACGGAGCCCAGCGCGACGAGCAGGCGGAGCGGCGTGACCTGGGCCAACTTCTACCGGCCGATCCCATCGCTTTCCATTGACGCCGACGTGTCGTTCGCGCGGGCGCGGCTGGCGGACGTGCCGGTGGAGGAGAGCCGGATTCCCGGCGCGCTGGAGAACGTCTTCGCCGGCGGCATCGCCTGGATGCCGGAGCGGGGGCTGACTGGCGCGCTGCGGCTGCGGCACTTCGGGGCGTACCCGCTGATCGAGGACAACAGCGTCCGCGCGGACCCGGCGACGCTCTTCAACGCGGAAGCCGGCTACGCCTTCGCCTCGGGGCTGCGGGTGGAGGCCACCGTGCTGAACCTGCTGGATTCCAACGCAAGCGACATCCAGTACTACTACGCGTCGCGGCTGCCGGGCGAGCCGGCGGGCGGCGTGGAAGACGTACACTTTCACCCCGTGGAGCCGCGCCAGCTCAGGCTTTCGCTCCACTGGGCGTTCTGAACTGCAACAGCAATCCCACACGGAGGGCACGGAGGGCACAGAGGAAAAAGAAGGAGACAATATCTCCTCCGCCGTTCCTCCGTGTCCTCCGTGCCCTCCGTGTGAGGCCTTCTTTTTTCAGCCGATGCGCTCGAGCAGGGCCACGGGGAAGTTCGCGAAGACGTCCTCGACGTTCAGCGATCCATCCGCCCCCGACAGCTCCTCGCCCGTGAGCACGTTGCGGTAGCGGCCGGCCAGGTGCGCCGGCAGCGTCAGGCGCGTCCCCGCGAAGTCACCCGCCTCCGGCAGCGCGAATTCGCGAACCCGCGTAAGCTTCGCCACCAGGCGCGGCACCACGGCGATCACCGCCGCGCCCTCCGCCGTCCGCGCGAAGGCCACCACGTGCTCCGCCTTCTCTCCCTCCGACTCCAGAGGCACGTAGTCGCCCGTCCCGAACACCGCGGGATAGGCCGCGCGCAGCCGCAGCCCGGACTGTACGACGTGAAGCTTGATCCGCCCGTCGTGCCAGTTGTCGACGAGATCCCGCGCCGCCGCCACGCCGTCGCCATCCTCCGCGCGGCGCTTCAGGTCGTCCATCAGCCGGCGGCGGAGGTCGAAGTCCACGGGACGGCGGTTGTCGGGATCCACCAGCGAGAAGTCCCAGATCTCCTGCCCCTGGTAGATGTCGGGCACGCCGGGTGAGGCCAGCTTCACCAGCGTCTGCGCTAGCGAGTTCACCATCCCCAGCCGTGAGACCAGGGGATGAAACTCCGCCAGGCTTTCCACGAACGCATTCTCGCCCGGACGAAGCACGTCGGCCACGAAGTCGCGCAGCCCCTGGTCGTACGCCTCCGACGGGTTGATCCAGCTGGTGTGCATCTTGGCCTCGCGCGTGGCCTTTTCCATGTACGCCTGCACCCGGCCGATGAAGTCCTGCCGGGCCTGGTCGCTGGTGTCCGCGAACGGCCAGGCGCCCACGATGGTCTGGTACAGCAGGTACTCGTCGTTCGCGTGCGGAATGGGCCGCCGCTCGGTCCCCCGCTTGAAGCGCGCGTTCTCCGCCGCCCACGCGTTCACCCGGTCCGACCACAGCACCGGGATCTCGGAAAGCACGTTGATCCGGGCGCGCACGTCCTCGCTGCGCTTGGTGTCGTGCGTGCTGCTGGCCGACATGGCGTGCGGCCAGCGCTCGGCGCGCTCCAGGTTGAAGGCGTGGAACTCGTCGGGGCTGATTCCGAAGCGGTCGGGCTCGCCGCCCACCTCATTCAGCGAGATCAGCCGGTTGAAGACGTAGAAGGTGGTGTCTTCCACCCCCTTGGCCATCACCGGACCCGTCAGCTGCTGCACCTTCATCACGAAGCGCGCGTGCTGCTGCCGCGCCTCCTCGTCCAGCGAATCGGGCCACTCCAGCAGCAGCGTGTCGCGAACGAAGTCGAAGAGCGAACTGGGCATGTTGTGGTTGCGCTCGCGCGCCAGCTCCACCGCCTGCATCACGTAGCCGCGGTCGCGCTCAATGATCCTGCCGGCAAAGGCGTCGATGTAGGTGCGGTAGACGGGAAAGCAGGCGATCACCTCGCGCAGCGCGTCGCGAAGGCTGCCCCAGGTGAAGTCGCGGTAGCAGCGGTTCTGCTCGCTGATGCGGTCCAGCATGGTGGTCAGCACCGTGAGCTCGCTGACGAGCGAGGTGCGCAGGATCAGCAGCTTCTTCTGGTAGACCAGGTCTTCGAAGTCCGTCCGCTGCCCCGTGAACGTGCGGTAGATGGCGTCCAGCGCCGCCTCGTTCCCCGGGTCTACGAACAGGCCGTTGACGCGGTTCATGTACTCGTAGCCCACCGTTCCCGCCACTGGCCACTCCTCCGGAAGCGTCTCGTCGCCGGTCAGGATCTTTTCCACCAGCACGTAGAAGCGCTCCTTCGCGTCCAGCCCCACGCACTCGCGCTGCAGGTCGCGCAGGTAGCCCTGCGGATCGAACAGCCCGTCGGGGTGGTCGATGCGCAGCCCCGTCACGTGCCCCTCGCGCACCATGCGCAGGATCAGCTCATGCGAGTCGTGGAAGACCGCGGGCAGCTCCGTGCGCAGCCCCGCCAGGTCGTTGACGTCGAAGAAGCGCCGGTAGTTGATCTCCTCCGCCGCCACCCGCCAGAACGCAAGCCGGTACGCCTGGTCGTTCAGCAGCGTGGCCAGGCGGTCGAACGAGTGGGGCTCGCCCGGCGTGCCGTTGAACTCGGCGACGGCCGCATCCAGCGCCTCGCGCACCGCGTCGGAGGTTCCGTACAGCACGTCCAGCCGCCGGCGGGCGACCACGCGCTCGCGGTCGCGTTCGGTGACGCTTTCCGGGTCGGTGCTGGCCCGCGGCGGCAGGTGGCGCAGGGCGGTGAGAATGCTTTCCAGCTCCATGCGGTCGGGGTGGTCGGCCGCCAGCCCGGTCTTTTCCATCGCCAGCTGCAGCACGGGCGCGGTGGCGCCGGGGGCCACGGGAAGCACGGTCTCGTAGTACTCCACCCGGAACTGGCCGTCCTCGTACACCAGCTTCAGCTCGCCCGCCTCGAGCACGCAGCCGAACTGGTCGCCCAGCACGGGAAGCAGCACCTTGCCGTGCAGCTCGGGGTTCAGCGGCTCCCAGTCGATGTCGAAGTAGCGGGCGTAGGGCGAGGCGGGCCCGTTTTCCAGCACGCTCATCCACCACGGGTTCCGGTGGCCGCGCACGCCCATGGCCACGCCCATGTGGTTGGGAACGATGTCGAGCAGGTGGCCCATGTTCTGCTCACGCAGCGCCGCCGTCATGCGCGCGTGGTCGTGCTCGGTGCCGATCTCGCGGTTGAGCGTGCGGTGGTCCACGATGTCGTAGCCGTGCATGCTGCCCGGGCGGGCCTGCAGGTACGGCGACGCGTACAGGTCGCTGATCCCCAGCTCTGCCAGGTACGGAACGATGTCGGCGGCCTGCCGGAAGGTGAACCCGGCGTGCAGCTGCAGGCGATAGGTGGACGAGGGAACGCGGGTGGGCGCTCCCGGGGTGGTTTCGGGCTGGTTCACGGTCTGCCTTGTAAATTCCGGTGCTCGTCGCTGCCGTCGGGATGCGGCGCGGGCCGGCGCGCGGCGAGGCAAGATCCGGGCGAACGCGGGCCCAGCGGGTTCCCCTCCCCCGGCCCCTCCCCCGCAAACCGCGCGGGAGAGGGGGGAACTTCGGGCGGGGTTCGACAAGAGGGTCGGCGCATGCCGCGGCGGGCCCCTCCCCCAGCCCCTCCCCCGGCAAACTGCGCCGGGAGAGGGGGGAACTTGAGTTGCGGGTTGGCGGGTTTTCGGTGCATGCCTTGGGAGCCCCCTCCCCCCGTCCCCCGCTGCGCAGGGGAGGGGGAGACCTGAACCAGCGCTTCGGCTGGCCCCGCGCACTCGACTGGCTCCCTTCCCCCGCGCAGTTTGCGGGGGAAGGGCTGGGGATGGGGGGCGCCGGCCCGAGCACCGGGCCTGGCCTGACGCACCATACTCTGAAGTGTACCCCCTGCGGTGCGCACGGCGGACTTCGTGCCTTTGAAAGACGCGGCTGCGACACGTTCGCCGCCCGCGAAACGACGGAAGGAACCGACGGAATGGAATTCGACCAGAACACCGATAGCGAGCAGCCGCAGCCCCACGGGCTTCACCCCGACCAGGCCCCGACCGTGCCCTCGGGCCCCGTCAAGCGCCAGCCGGAGATGTACGTCCCGGGCTTCCTGGAAACGGCGGTCACCGCCTGGCCCGGCAAGCCCTTTCCCCTCGGCGCCACCTGGGACGAAAAGACCGGAGGCACCAACTTCGCCATCTACTCCGAGCTCGCCGTCGAGGTGGAGCTCTGCATCTTCGAAACCCCCGACGACCCCGAGCCTTCGCGCACCTACCGCCTGCGCGAGCGCACCGCCTTCGTGTGGCACGGCTTCGTCGAGGGGATCGGGCCCGGAACGTTCTACGGCTATCGCATCAACGGGCCGTACGATCCCAGCCTGGGACACCGCTGCAACCCGTTCAAGCTGCTGATCGATCCGTACGCCCGCGCGCTGGCCGGCAAGGTTGACTGGAGCGCCCGCGAGCGCGGCGAGGGCATGCCGTTCGGCTACCTGATGGACCAGCCCGGCGAAGACTTCGTCCTCGACGACGAGTTCGACTACCGCGCCGTGCCCAAGGGCGTGGTCATCGACGGCCATTTCGACTGGGGCGACGACCGGCGGCCCGACACGCCCTGGTACCAGACGGTGATCTACGAGGCCCACGTGAAGGGCCTCACCATGCTTCACCCCGACATCCCCGAAGACATCCGCGGTACGTACCGCGCCGTGTCGCACCCGGCCATCATCGAGCACCTGAAGTCGCTGGGCGTTACCGCCATCGAGCTGCTGCCGGTGCACGAGATCGTCGACGACTCGTTCCTGGTGGAGCGGGGGCTGCGCAACTACTGGGGCTACAACACCATCAACTACTTCGCCCCGGCGGGCCGCTACTCCTCGGTGCGCGGCTTCTGCGACCAGGTGCGCGAGTTCAAGGAGATGGTCAAGGCGCTGCACGAGGCCGGGATGGAGGTGATCCTGGACGTGGTGTACAACCACACGGCCGAGGGCAACCACATGGGGCCCACCCTTTCGTTCAAGGGCATCGACAACCCCACGTACTACCGCCAGGTGCCCGGCAATCCCCGGTTCTACATGGACTACACGGGAACGGGCAACTCGCTGAACATGCGCCATCCGCAGACGCTGCAGCTGGTGATGGACAGCCTGCGCTACTGGGTTCAGGAGATGCACGTCGACGGCTTCCGCTTCGACCTGGCCTCTACCCTGGCGCGCGAGCTTCACGAGGTGGACCGGCTGTCGGCGTTCTTCGACATCGTGCACCAGGACCCGGTCATCAGCCAGGTGAAGCTGATCGCCGAGCCCTGGGACGTGGGCGAGGGCGGATACCAGGTGGGCAACTTTCCCGTCCTCTGGGCCGAGTGGAACGGCAAGTACCGCGACACCGTGCGCGCCTACTGGCGGGGCGACGAGGGAAAGCTGGGCGAGCTGGGCTACCGGCTGACGGGGAGCAGCGACCTGTACGAAAGCGACGGCCGCCGGCCGCACGCCAGCATCAACTTCGTGATCGCGCACGACGGCTTCACGCTGAACGACCTGGTCAGCTACAACCACAAGCACAACGAAGCCAACGGCGAAAACAACCAGGACGGCGACAACAACAACCACTCCTTCAACTTCGGCGTCGAGGGGCCCACCGACCGGCAGGACATCATCCGCGCCCGCGAGCGGCAGAAGCGCAACTTCATGACGACGCTCCTGCTTTCCCAGGGCGTGCCCATGATCTGCCACGGCGACGAGATGGGCCGCACGCAGCACGGCAACAACAACGCGTACGCGCAGGACAACGAGCTGGCGTGGGTGCACTGGGACCTGGGCGAGCGCGACCGCGAGATGCTGGAGTTCACCCGGCGCGTGGCACGCCTTCGCCGCGACCATCCCACCTTCCGGCGCAGCAAGTTCTTCCGCGGGCGGGAGATCCGCGGCAGCGACGTGCGTGACGTCATGTGGCTGACCCCCGCCGGCAAGGAGATGACGGACGAGGAGTGGAACGTTGGATACGTGCGCTGCTTCGGGATGGCGCTGGGCGGCGAGGCCATGGAAGAGTGGAACGAGCGCGGCGAGCAGATCACCGACCAGAACTTCCTGCTGCTCTTCAACGTGGACGGGGGAGACATCGAGTTCACCCTTCCCGACCTGGGCGTTTCGCGCGGGTGGTGCGTGATGCTCGACACCGCGCGCCCCGAGGTGCAGGAAAAATCCGTCTGCTATCCCGACGGTGCCACGTTCACGATGGCGGGCCGGTCGATGGTGGTGCTGATCGAGGACGAGGCGAGGGAAGGTGAGTGAATCCAGCGAGTGGCGCCTGCCCTTCGGCGCCAACGTAGTAGACGGAGGAGTGGAGTTCCGCGTCTGGGCGCCCGCCAGCGAGCAGGTGGACGTCGTCATCTACGGCCCCGATGCCGAGCGCGTCGTACCGCTGGATGCCGGGGCGGACGGATACTTCGCCGCGACCGTCCCCGGCGTGGGTGCCGGGGCGCGCTACAAGTTCCGGCTGGATGGCGAGAGCGCCTTCCCCGACCCTGCGTCGCGCCACCAGCCCGACGACGTGCACGAGGCGTCGGCGGTCGTCGATCCATCCGCCTTTGCGTGGACGGACTCGGCGTGGCGGGGGCTGGCGGACGACGACGACCTGGTGATCTACGAGGTGCACGTAGGCACGGCCGCGGACGAGGGGACGTTCGACGCACTGATCGAGCGGCTGGACGAGATTGTGGCGCTGGGCGCCAACGCCGTCGAGCCGATGCCGGTGGCCGAGTTTCCCGGCGCCCGCAACTGGGGATACGACGGCGTGTTCCTGTATGCGCCCGAGTCGTCGTACGGCGGGCCCGACGCGTTCCGCCGCTTCGTCAACGCGGCGCACGGGCGCGGGCTCGCGGTGATCCTGGACGTGGTCTACAACCACCTTGGGCCCGAGGGCAACTACCTGCACGCCATCACCGGCGGCCGGTACTTCACCGACCGCCACTGCACCCCTTGGGGCGACGCCATCGACTACGAAAAAAAGCCGGTGCGCGAGTTCGCCATCCAGAACGCTATCCACTGGGCGCGCGAGTACCACGTGGACGGCCTGCGGCTCGATGCGACGCACGCCATTTTGGACGATTCGCCCACGCACGTGCTGACAGAGCTGGCCGAGCGGGTGCGCGCGTCGGTGGACCGCCGCTTCGTGCTGATCGCCGAGGACGAGCGCAACGAACGGCGCGTGGTCCTTCCCCCGCCCGAGGGGCACGGGCTGGACGGCGTGTGGGCTGACGACTTTCACCACCAGGTGCGGCGGCACACGGCGGGCGACCACGAGGCGTACTTCAGCGACTACACCGGCTCCGCGGCCGACCTCGTGAAGACGCTGCAGCGCGGCTGGTTCTACGAGGGGCAGGTGTCCCAGAACCACGAGGCGCCGCGCGGAACGGAGGCGGCGGGGCTGCCGCCCGGCGCGTTCGTGCACTGCATTCAGAACCACGACCAGGTGGGCAACCGCGCCATGGGCGACCGGCTGACGGACGGCGTTCCGCTGCCGGTGTACCGCGCCGCCTCGGCCGTGCTGCTCTTTTCGCCGTACACGCCGCTCCTGTGGATGGGGCAGGAGTGGGCCGCGTCGACGCCCTTCCAGTACTTCACCGACCACCCGGAAGAGTTGGGGAAGCTGGTGACGGAGGGGCGGCGCAAGGAGTTCGGCAAGTTCAGCGCGTTCGCCGATCCTGAGGTGCGCGAGAAGATCCCCGACCCGCAGGCGGCGGCCACGTTCGCGAACAGCAAGCTTCGCTGGGACGAGCGCGAGCGGATGCCGCACTCCGGCATCCTGGAGCTGTACCGCGAGCTGCTGCGCCTGCGCCGCACGCACCCGGCCCTGCGCCGCCGCACCCGCGAGGGCTTCGACGCCGTGGCGCTGGGCGAGCACGCGCTGGCCCTCCGCCGCACCGGCGAGGGCGGAAGCGCGCTGCTGCTCGTCGCCTCCTTCGGCGGCGCGCTGGATGTGGACCTCTCCACGGCGCCCGAGACGCAGCCCGTGGGCGGCGGAACGTGGGAACTGCTGCTGTCCACGGAGGAGGGACGGTTCGGCGCGGAGACGGAGGGCGAGGTGGCGCGCCTGTCGCCGCACGGGCGGCTGGAGATGCGCGGGCCAGGGGCCGTGGTGCTGGCGGCAGGGCCCCCCACCCGGCCGCGCTGACACCGTCCTCAGCCCTGCGGGGGCGACTGAAGTCGCGGCAACGAAGGCCCAAAGTCCGCCTTCGCGGACTGCGTCCGCCAGTCGAGTGTGCGGGGCCAGCCGAAGCACGATCGAATTCTCCCTTTCTCCCGCTTGCGGGGGAGAGGGCCGGGGAGAGAGGGCTGCCAGGGGCATGCGCCGAGATCAGTCGAAGCGCAACGTTCCTGTGCCAGCGTTCCTCGACGAGTGCACTCGCCTAACCGAAGCGCACCACACTGGCTCCCTTCCCCCGCGCAGTTTGCGGGGGAAGGGCTGGGGATGGGGGGCGCCGCGGCGTGCACCCGCGCCCGGCTGCCCGCGATCGAAGTTCTCCCCCCTCTGCATCCACCACACGCCCAAAACCTGCAGTATCTCCCCGGCAATCTACCTGTAGAAGGAAACCGACCCAGCCCAAGGGACATGGAGGAAGGGATGCAGGAGGAACGGCTGATCGAAGGAGTAAAGCGCATCTCGCGCCCGCTGCAGGACGACGGCGACCTGCAGCCCCTGCTGGACCGCGTGGGCGATGCGCGCGTGGTGCTGCTGGGCGAGGCGTCGCACGGCACCTCCGAGTTCTACACGTGGCGCGAGCGCATCACCCGCCGGCTGATCACGGAAAAGGGCTTCCACTTCATCGCCGTCGAGGGCGACTGGCCCGACTGCTACCTGGTGAACCGCTGGGCAAAGGGCGTCGACGGGCGCGAGACCGCGCGCGAGATGCTCCACACCTTCGAGCGCTGGCCCACGTGGATGTGGGCCAACGAAGAGGTGGCCTCCCTCGCCGAGTGGCTGCGCGCCCACAACGAGGGGCTGCCTGAAGACGGCCGCGTCGGCTTCTACGGGTTGGACGTGTACTCGCTGTGGGACTCCATGGACGTGGTGACGCGCTACCTGGAGGAGGTGGACCCCGAGGCCGCGCGCCGGGCGCGCAACGGCTACGGCTGCTTCGATCCGTACGAGCAGGACGTGCAGGACTACGCCATGGCCACCGCCCTGGTGCCCACCTCGTGCGAAGAAGCCGTCATGCGCATCCTGATGGACCTGCGCGGCAAGGGCCCCGACTACCGCACCGAGGGGCGCGAGGCCTTCTTCAACGCCGAGCAGAACGCGCTCGTCGCCCGCAACGCCGAGCGGTACTACCGCGCCATGATCCGGGGCGGCGCGCAGAGCTGGAACGTGCGCGACACCCACATGGTCGAAACGCTGGAGCGCCTGCTGAACCACCACGGCCCGCAGTCCAAGGCCATCGTGTGGGAGCACAACACGCACGTGGGCGATGCGCGGGCCACCGACATGGCGCGCGTGGGGATGGTGAACGTGGGCTCGCTGGCGCGCGACCGCTGGGGCGGCGAGGTGGTGATCGCGGGGTTCTCGTCCCACAGCGGCAGCGTGATCGCGGGAACGGAGTGGGGCGCACCCATGCAGCGAATGACCGTACCCGATGCGCGCGAAGGCAGTTGGGAGCACGTCTTCCATGCCGCCGGCGCGCACGACAAGCTGGTGATGATGGATGAGCTGGACGACGTGGAGGGGGCGGCGGACGCGCGCGGGCACCGGGCCATCGGCGTGGTCTACCACCCCACGCGGGAGTCGCGGGGCAACTACGTGCCCTCCGTCCTCCCGATGCGCTACGACGCAATGCTGTACATCGACCGGTCCAACGCCCTCTGCCCGCTGAAGATGCCGGCCAAGCTGGACCACGAACCCCCGGAAACCTTCCCGACGGGGATGTAGGCCCAACGAAGAGTGCGCGGCGGGCCCATCCCCGTCGCGCACTTGGCGTCACGTGCGTGCTGCAGATCGGCTCGCAGTCGTCGGCGTTCCAGGGCGATACAAACGTTTTTAAGGATAGGCCGATCCCATGGTGCCACCTAGCAATCCTGAGGCAGAGTGGACAAAGACAACAAGACCCTTGCGTGACAGTGTGGACGCACGCATCATTGCCGGCGAGAGTAGTCCGGCACGGGTGCGTCCAAAGGCGAGGGAGGGGATCATGACACTTGGAGTCGTCAGGCGGTTCGCGGGCACGAAGGAACGGTGGAACGGGGATGAATACCACGGATACCAGGATGACACCGAGTATCTGCTGGCCTCCCCCGAGAACGCGCGCGTGCTGATGGAGGCCCTCGCCGAAGCTCGTGCGGGCAAGGGAACCCGGTTCGCGAACGTCGAAGAGATACGCCGTGCGTTCGGATTTTGACGCGACGCTCGACCCGAGGCGGCGGGTCTCCGCAGAAGACCCCGCCCACGGTTCCGGCGGGGGAGCGCAGCCTCGTCATGATGGGCCGCTTCCTTGACGACCTGCTCGCCTGGAGCCGGTCGGATCCGCGGATGGTCGTCCGCGTTCTGGAACTGGTCCAGAGCATCGCACATGACCCTAAACAGGGAATCGGCAAGCCAGAACCGTTGAAGTACGACCTGTCCGGCTGCTGGTCCCGCCGCATCGACCAGGAGCACCGGCTGGTGTACGAGGTGCTTCCCGACCGCATCGAGCTGCTTTCCGCGCGCTACCACTACTCGAAGTGAGAGCAGGCCAAGGCCCTGTACCCACATGGCTCCTGCTTTTCATGAGTGAGTCGAGTGGACGGACGGAACGGAATCCTGTGACGGTGGTATGAAGATGGCCGAACGCCTGGAAGCGGAAAGTCCGGCACGTACCACTACTCGAAATGAGGGCGGCCACGGGGCCGCCTTTCTGTTTTGCGTCCCTTCCGCCCGCGCTGGTCCGCTGCTTGCGCCCGTGCATCCGATCGGAATCCGAGCACATGGGAGGCAGAGTGGACCAGACGGGGCGGGAGATGACGGACGAGCAACGAGCGGAACACGCTCTCGACGCGTATCTTGAGCGGCGCCGGCGCCGGCGCGCCGAAGACACCTGGTTCGGCGACGCGCGCGGGCTGCTGGACGCCGCCGCGGCGGGGGGCGACGCCGAGGAGGTCAGCCGCCGCCGCATCGACGTGGTGCAGGAGGCGGTGAACGTGGGGATGGCGCCCGAACTAGCCGAAATGCTGTACGACGTGGCCCAGGCCGAGGGGCTGGACCCCGTGCTGGGCTTCGAGCTGGTGCGCTCGGGGCTGGGGGTGCAGCCGCCCGAGCGGCTGGACAACGCCCCCGACTTCGCCACCACCGACAAGTACCGCCCCGAGTGGCTGGAGCCGCCGGTGGACCCCGACTCGCTTCTGCGCGAGCGGACCCTGCGCATGTCGTTCCGGCGGCTGCGCGGATTTCTGGAGCAGAACGAAGACCCGGCAGAGGCGTTCGGCGCCTTTGCCCGCGAGCCCGACGTGGGCGCCGTGGGTTACTGAAGGCCGGGAGAACGATACAGGAACGGACAGATGCCGGAAGAGATCGAGAACATCCCCCCGTCGTTCGCGGACCTCGGGCTGGAACCTGAAATCGTGGCCGCCCTGGAGGGGCTGGGCTACGAGGAGCCCACGCCCATCCAGGTGCGCGCCATTCCCGTGCTGCTGGCCGGCCGCGACATGATCGGCCGGGCGGCGACGGGCACGGGCAAGACGGCCGCGTTCGCGCTCCCCATCGTGCAGCGCATCGACGCCTCCGTCCGCAACGTGCAGGCGCTGGTGATGGCGCCCACGCGCGAGCTGGCGGTGCAGGTGGCAGAGGCCATGCACCGCTACGGCGCGGGGCGCGGCGTCTCCGTGCTCGCCGTGTACGGCGGCCAGGACATCACCCGCCAGCTTCGCGAGCTGCGGCGCGGGGTGAACGTGGTGGTCGGCACGCCCGGGCGGCTGCTGGACCACATCCGGCGCCGCTCGCTGGACCTTTCCAGCACGCAGTACCTGGTGCTCGACGAAGCCGACGAGATGCTGGACATGGGCTTCATCGAAGACATCGAAGCCATCATCGAGGAGCTTCCGGCCGAGCGGCAGACGGCGCTCTTTTCCGCCACGTTCCCGCCCCGCATCGCCGACCTGGCGCGCAAGGCGCTGCGCGATCCGGAACGCGTCACCATCGAGCGCGAGCGGCTGGAAACGCCCCTCGTCCGCCAGGCGGCGTACCTGGTGCCGCGCCAGCAC
Source organism: Longimicrobium sp. (assembly GCF_036388275.1). Lineage (NCBI taxonomy): Bacteria > Pseudomonadati > Gemmatimonadota > Longimicrobiia > Longimicrobiales > Longimicrobiaceae > Longimicrobium > Longimicrobium sp. The sequence continues at coordinate 100,232 of NZ_DASVSF010000026.1, read as the reverse complement.
AAGCTCGAGGCGCTGGCCCGCATCCTTGACCTGGAGGCGCCCACCTCGGCCATTATCTTCTGCCGCACGCGCGGTGAGGTCGACGAGCTGACCGAGGCGCTGGGCGTGCGTGGATACCACCCCGAGGCGCTTCACGGCGGCCTGGCGCAGGGGCAGCGCGACCGGGTGATGGGCAAGTTCCGCCAGGGCTCCGCCGACCTGCTGATCGCCACCGACGTGGCGGCGCGCGGGCTGGACGTGGAGCACGTGAGCCACGTTGTGAACTACGACATCCCGCAGACGCCGGAGGTGTACGTCCACCGCATCGGGCGCACGGGGCGCGCGGGGCGCGAAGGCACGGCCATCACCCTGGTGATTCCGCGCGAGCGCTTTCTGCTCAAGGCCATCGAGCGCACCACCGGGCAGTCCATCGAGCACGCCAAGGTGCCGCGCCCGGGCGAGGTGAAGGCCCGCCGCCGCGCGCGCCTGGCCGATTCGGTGCGCGACGCGCTCGCCACGGGCGAGGCGCTGCAGCCCTTCCGCGAGGTGATCGGGCCGCTGCTGGCGGAGTTCGACGCGGCGGAAGTGGCGGCTGCGGCCTTGAGCGTGGCCGCGGCGGGACGCGGAACGGAGGAGCTGCAGGGGTCCGACGTGGAGATCCCCGAGTTCGAGGGGCGCCCGGACCGCGGCGGCGACCGCGAGAGCCGCGGGCCGCGCGGGCGGGTGGACCGGGCGGAGTCCGGCGGCGGAGGGGGCGGCGGGGGCCGGAGTTCGGCGGGCAAGACCACGCTGTACATCGGCATCGGGCGGCGGCGCGGCATCCGCCCGGCGGACATCGTGGGCGCCATCGCGGGCGAGGCGAACGTGCCGGGCGACCGCATCGGCGCCATCGAGATCACCGACCAGTTCACGCTGGTGGACGTGGACGAGAACGATGCCGACGACATCGTGAACAAGCTGTCGCAGGCCAGCATCCGCGGTCGTCCCGTGGCGGTCCGCCGCTCTCGCGAGGACCGCGGCTCCGCCGCCGATGCCCAGTCGCGCCGCCCGCGGGGCGACTTCGGCGAGGCGCCGCGTCCGCGCCGGCCGCGCGGCGAATACGGCGGCACCGACCGGCCGTTCCGGGGCCGCCGCGACTGATCTACGTGTTTCGAACACGACGGGGCGCATCCTCAGCCGGGATGCGCCCCTTCGTTTTTCCCAATCTCGCCGACGTTGATGATGCGCGGTTTCAGTCCAGGAACGGAGCGGGAACGTCGGACGGCAGGATTCCGGCCTGTGCCGCGCGGGCGAACAGCTCGCGGACGGCCCTCTCGCCCTCCTCGCCCAGATCGACGGAGAAACGGTTGACGTACAGGTCGATGTGCTGCTTCGCGACCGCGTCGTCCATCTCCTGCGCATGCTCGCGCACGTAGCCGCGCGACGCCTCCGGCTCGGCGAACGCGTGCTCGACGGAGCGGCGGATGGCGTCGTCGATGCGGCGGATCGTCTCATCCCCCAGCGCACGGCGCGCCATGATGCCCCCCAGAGGAATGGGGTGGCCGGTCGTCTGCTCCCACCACTCTCCCAGGTCCACCACCTTCACGAGCCCGTGTTGTGGATAAGTGAATCGCGATTCATGAATGATGAGCCCCGCGTCCACGTCGCCGCGTGCAATCGCGGGCATGATGTCGCTGTAGACGAGCTCCGTTCCGGGCTGCGCATCGGGCGCGAACAGGCGCAGCAGCAGGTTGGCCGTGGTGTTGCGGCCAGGAATGGCGATCGGCGCCGTACGAAGCTCGTCGCGCGAAAGCTCGCGCCGCGCCACGATCAGCGGCCCGCACCCGCGTCCCAACGCGCCGCCGCTGCGCAGGAGCACGTAGTCGCGCAGCAGTGACGCCGCGGCGCCGTACGAAATCTTGGTGACGTCCAGCTCGGCGCCCGCGGCCAGCCGATTGAGGGTTTCCACATCCTCCAGCCGCTCCGAAAAGCGCAGCCCGTCCGCCCTGACGATGCCGTGCACCAGCGCGTGAAAGATGAACGTGTCGTTCGGGCACGGCGAATAGCCGAGCGTAAGCGTGCGATTTTCGGCCATCGGCTTCGACGAGGTGCGTGATCGAGATAGGCGGAATTTCGCGAGGAGGAAAGGCGCATGCAACCGTAGTATCCGGCTCAATCCAATCGGTCCGGTAATCAAGGTTGACGATACCGCAGGGAAAGGCGGAACCATCGTCGCGAGCGATCCCCGAACGGCCACCTAAAGTAAGCCAGTCCGCGCAGGCGGACTTCGTGTGGTCGTTGCAGCGAATTCATTCGCCCCTGCCGGGGCTGCCCCATCCCTCCAGCCGCGGACGTGCCCGGAACTCTCAACTCCTTTCCGTGTCTACCCTTCCACTCCCGGGAGCCGCGCACTGGCGCCGCCACGGCTGTCGGCTATATCGTATCGAAACGAGACAGTGCGCCACGTGACGCGACGAATCGCTTCAGCCGCTCCATCCGCCTTCCGCCCTACCCGCCGTAGTGAGCACCCTGGACGTCATCGCACGCAGCGAATCGTTCTCCGCCCTCTGGCCGGAGCTGGCCGCGCTCGCCGGTGCGCAGGCGCGCGTGGCCGCGTCCGCCGGTGAGCTGGGACCCGTGGCGGACGCGGTTGCGCTGGTGCTGTCGGTGGCGGGAGTGGAGGACGAGGCCGAGGTGGTGCTGCGCGAGCTGGCGGCGGCGGGCGCGCCGGCCCCGCTGGTGGTGGGTGCCCGGGAGGACCACCGCCTGGCCGCCGCCCTGGTACGCGCGGGTGCCGCGGACTACTTCGCGCTCCCCGGCGACGTGCAGGCGCTGCGCGACGAAGTGGGCGAGCGGGCGCGCCGGCGCGGCGCGGCCGAGGCGGGGGGCCGGCTGGCCGCGTCGCAGCGAAAGGCGTTCGACTTCGGCCGCATCATCGGCCGGAGCCCGCAGCTGAAGGCCGCGCTGGACCGGGCCGCGCGCATCATCCCCCATGGCACCGCCACCGTGCTGGTCACCGGCGAAACCGGGACCGGCAAGGAGCTGATGGCGCAGGCCATCCACTACAACGGGCCCCGTGCGGCGGGCGCGTTCGTGGAGCTGAACTGCAACGCCATTCCGCCCACGCTGATCGAAAGCGAGCTGTTCGGCCACGAAAAGGGTGCGTTCACCGACGCGCGCACCGCAAAGCCGGGGCTGTTCGAGGCGGCGGACCGGGGCACGCTCTTCCTGGACGAGATCGGCGACCTGCCGCTGACCCTGCAGGGCAAGCTGCTGAAGGTGCTGGAAGACAAGCAGGTGCGCCGCGTGGGCGCGCTCAAGGCGCGGACGGTGGACGTGAGGATCATCGCCGCCACCCATGTGGATTTGGCCGGCGCGGTGAAGCGGGGAAGCTTTCGCGAAGACCTGTTCTACCGCCTGAGCATCATCCCCATCCACCTGCCGCCCCTGCGCGACCGCGGCGAAGACGTGCTGCTGCTGGCCGAGCACTTCCTGCGCACCCTGGCCGCCCAGTACGGAATGCCGGTGCCCTCCCTCACCCCCGACCTTCGCCGCGCCCTGCTTTCGCACTCCTGGCCCGGCAACGTGCGCGAGCTGCGCAACGGGCTGGAGCGCGCGGTGCTGCTGAGCGACGGGCCCATCCGCCCCGACGACCTGTTCCACCGCGGCGCGGGCGGGGCTGTCGCAGGTGGCGGGAACGGTGGCCCGCTTCCGTTCCCCGCGACGCTGGACGAAATCGAGAAAGCGGCGGCGTTCGCCATGCTGGAGCGGGTGGACGGCAACAAGAGCGCGGCGGCCGACGCGCTGGGCATCAGCCGGTCGCGGCTGTACCGGCTGCTGGAGGGAACGGACGATGTATCGGAATGAGACAGGGCGTTGCGTCTCCGCACGGTGGCGATCGGCCGAAATCCAGCAACGACGCGTGTTTCCAGGCGGCCCGGGCATTGCCGCATCACCGCTGGAGCGCGACTGCACACCTCTTTGAAGTGACGCACATGCCGATCAAGCGATTTCTCCTCCTGCTGGCCCTGGTGCCCGCCCTGGCCGCCTGCGAAGACCCGTCGGGCGGGGGCGCGACCGTGGACGAGGACGAGCTCGTTTTCATCCAGTCCGCACCCGACGCGCCGCCGCTGGAGTCGTACGACACCACCTTCTGGGCGGTGAAGGGCCGCGACACGGAGCTGCGCATCGACTACAAGGTGGCCGGCCAGGCCGCCGGGCCCGAGTGCCTGCGCTTCCGCGTGCGCGACGACGCGCTGCTGCGCCGGCCCGACGGCTCGGCCATCCGCGAGGGCGACTCGGTGCAGATCCGCATCCGCGTGGCGAACACGGGCGCCTTCAACTTCGAGTTCTCGCCCGCGGGGCTGAAGTTCGATCCCAAGGAGCCCGCCGAGCTCCGGGTGAACTACGCCTATGCGGACCCCGACTTCGACGACGACGGCGACGTGGACGACGACGACGAGGACTTCCAGTTCGGCTGGTGGCGGCAGGAGGCTCCCGGGTTGCGGTGGGAGCGCATCGGCAGCGTGCGCGTGCACGATGCCGAAGAGGTGCGCGCGGACCTTACGGGGTTCACCCGCTACGCCCTGGCCGGCGGGCACTGAGCTCCACCGTGGACGCCACCGCCCCCCTTCCGGATTCGGAGCTGCTGGACCGCGCCCGCGCCCTGCGCGCGGCCGGGCAGTGGCCCGCGCTGGAGCGCCTGGGCTCCGGGCTTGCGCGCGAGGCCCTGCTGGCCGAGCCGGAGCTGGGGTTTCTGTACGCGCTGGCGTCGCGGGTGGTGGGGAGCACCGAACGCGCGCTGGAGCTGGCGGAACAGGTGGAGCGCGCGGCGGGGCAGCGCGGAGACCGCCGCGTTCGGGCCGAGGCGGCCAACCTGGTGGGCATCGCGCACTTCGAGGCGGGGCGGCTGGCGCAGGCTGGGGAGGTATGGGGCGGGCTGCTGGAGGCCGCCGCCGGGTGGGGCGACGACGAGGCGGCGACCCGGGCCAGCAACAACCTGGGCGTGCTGGCCAACGTGCGCGGACGGCGCGACCAGGCGCTGGTGCATTATGAGCGCGCCCTGGCGGCGTACCAGCGAACCGGCAACGTGCGCGGCTTGGCCGAAACGCACCACAACCTGGGGATCAGCTACCGCGACCTGGGCTTCGACCGCGAGGCCGACGCGCACTTCCGCCGCGCGATCGAGCTGGCGGGGCAGGCGGGGGCCGAGGACGTGGTGGCCATCGCCGAGACGGAGCGCGCATCCTTGCGGGCGCGCGCGGGCGACGGCGCGCTGGCCGAGGCGATGGTGGTGCGGGCGCTGGAGCGCTTCGAGCGCCTGGGCGAGCCGCTGGGCCGCGCCGACGCGCTGCGCGTGCGTGCCTCCGCCGCCCGCGCGGGGGGCCGCGAAGACGATGCGGCCGCGTACCTGGAGTCGGCCCTCGACGTTGCCCGCCAGCACGCGGACCCGCTGCTGCTTGCGGAGGTGCAGCGCGACCGCGGGCTGCTCCTGCGCGACACCGGCGACGTGGAAGGGGCGCGCGCGGCGCTGGCGGAATCCGCCGGCCACTTCGCCACCCTGGGTGCCACCGCGGAGTCCGAGGCGGTGGCGGCCATCGAGCGGGGATTGGGCGAGGCGTAGTTCCCCTGGCAGAGCATCCGCCAGCCTCGATACACGGCCGCGCACGACACCGAAACACCCACCCGAGCAAGCCAGTCCGCGAACGCGGACTTCGTGTGGTTGTTGCAGCGAATTCATTCGCCCGTGCCGCGCTGGGGCTGTCCCACTCTTCGGGCCACGGGCGATTCCGGAACTCGCAAATCCGTACACTGTCCAAACTTCCCCCGCCGCCCACTGGTGCCGCTACGCCCGTGCCGCTATCCTATAATGACAGTTCTAAATGCGCCACGTGGCGAACATGCCGCATCCGCCGTACCTCGACCCTTCGTGCCGTCCGCCGTTCGTGACCAACCTCGACGTAATCGAACGGTGCTTCCACGGCCTTAGGCCGGAGCCGGCCTCGCTCGGGGGTGCGCGGGATCGCTCAGGGAGCCACGTCGTAGAACGCGATCGCCTTTTCGCGGTCGATGGTGGTGCGCATGGTCCACTCGCTGTCGAACAGGACCAGCGGCTTCTGCTTGGCGTCGTACACCAGCATGCGGCCGTGGCCGGCGGCAAGGCGGTCGATCTCGGCCTTGGGCGCATCCACCCACCGCGCCGCCACGAACGACATGCGCTCCAGCCGAGCCCGCACGTTGTACTCGTGCTCCAGCCGGTGCAGCAGCACGTCGAACTGGAGCTGCCCCACCGCGCCCACGATGGGCGCCGGGCCGGTGAGCGACTCGGCGTAGAACACCTGCGCCGCGCCCTCTTCCGAAAGCTGCTGCAGCCCCGTGTCCAGCTGCTTGCGCTTCATGGGGTCGCCAATGACGATCCGCGCGAAGTGCTCGGGCGAGAACCGCGGGATGCCCCCGAACTCCAGCGTTCCGTCGGCCGAGAGGGTGTCGCCGATGCGCAGGTTGCCGCGGTCGTGAATGCCGATGACGTCGCCCGGCCACGCCTCGTCGATCAGCGTGCGCTCGCGCGCCATGAACTGCGTGGGGCTGGCCAGGCGAATGGGCTTGCCGGTGCGCACGTGCTTCACCTGCATCCCTGCCTCGAACCGGCCGGAGCACACCCGCACGAAGGCGATGCGGTCGCGGTGCTTGGGGTCCATGTTCGCCTGGATCTTGAATACGAACCCCGTGAACTCCGGCTTCTCCGGATCGATCGTGCCCGTGCTCGACTCGCGAGGGCCCGGCGCCGGCGCCAGCTCCAGGAAGCGCTTCAGGAACGGCTCCAGCCCAAAGTTGGTGAGCGCGCTGCCGAAGAACACCGGCGACACGTCGCCCGCCAGGAACGCCTCGGGGCTGAACTCCGCCCCCGCCATCTCCAGCAGCTCCAGGTCTTCCAGCAGCTGGTTGATGGACGCGTCGGGGAGCGCCGCCAGGATGTGCTCGTCGTCCAGCGTGCCTTCCTGCGCCGTCACCCGCGACGAGCCGTGGTCCTCGCCCCGCTGGAACAGGTACACCCGCTCCGACGGGCGGTCGTACACGCCCAGGAAGCGGTCGCCGTCCAGGATGGGCCACATCATCGGGTAGCACTTCATCCCCAGCTCGCGCTCCACGTCGTCGATCAGCTGCAGCGTGGGCGCGCCCGGCCGGTCGCACTTGTTCACGAAGGTGAACACGGGGGTGCGCCGCAGCCGGCACACCTCGAACAGCTTGCGCGTCTGCTCCTCGACGCCCTTGCGGTTGTCCAGCAGCATCACCGCGCTGTCGGCCGCCATCAGCGTGCGGTAGGTGTCTTCGGAGAAGTCCTGGTGGCCGGGGGTGTCGAGCAGGTTGATGGACTTGCCGCCGTACTCGAACTGCAGGACGCTGGAGGTCACGGAAATGCCGCGCTCCTGCTCCATCTGCATCCAGTCGGAGGTGGCGTGCCGGGCCGCGCGGCGCGCCTTGACGCTCCCCGCCAGGTGGATGGCCCCGCCGTACAGCAGGAGCTTTTCCGTGAGGGTGGTCTTGCCCGCGTCGGGGTGGCTGATAATGGCAAAGGTCCGCCGGCGGCGGACCTCTTCGCTCAACCTGCTCATGGCGGCTCGCTGGGTGGCTTTGGTCTACAGCCGCTGAATGTAACACGTTTCCGGCCCCGCCTCAACGCGTAGCCGCTTTCCCCGGGCGCCCGGCACGCCGCCGGAGCCCCGTTCAACCCCCCTGCAAAGGGAAAATCGCATGACCACGAACATTCGTTTCATCGGCTCGCTGGCCCTGGTGCTGGCGTTTGGTGCCGCCGCCGCGTGCGGCGGCGATGGCCCGCCCACCCAGCCGCAGACGGGCACCGTTGCGGGCAAGGTGTCGAACGGGGCCGCGGGGCTGGCCGGCGTCAGCGTCAGCATCGCGGGCGGGGGAAGCGCCACGACCGATGCCGGGGGCAACTTCTCCATCAGCGGCGTGGCCACCGGCGCGCACTCGGTGGCCATCGTCATGCCCGCGGGCTTCATCACCACGAACGCCGGGGAGGGCGCCAGCAAGGGGGTGACGGTGAGCGGGGGGCAGACCGCCACGGTGAACTTCGCGCTCACGCGGGGCGTCCTGGTCTCGGCCACCAGCAACGTCTTCACGCCGCAGGTGGTCACCGTACCCCCCGGCGCCACCGTGCGCTGGGTGGGCGTGACGGGCACCCACACCGTCACCCCCACCAACCCGGGACAGCCCGGCGCCTGGGCGTCGGCCAACCTGCCCGCCGGTGCCGTCTTCGAGCATACCTTCGGCACCACGGGAACCTTCGATTACCTGTGCATCCCGCACCAGGCCATGGGGATGACGGGCACGGTCACCGTCGGCGGCTGATCCGGCCCACCGCGCGCGCCGGCCCTCCGGCGCGCGCGGAGCACGAGCGTCTTTTCGCGAGCCTTGCCGGAGGGGGCTAGCGCCGCGCCGTCGAGAGCCCGGTGGCGAGCCAGCTTCCGAGCGCGCTGCCCATGATCGAGACCAGCACGAGCTCGTCACCCCCGGTGCCCCACGTGGCCACGCCGAGCGCCCCCACCAACGCGACCGCGGCCGTGTAGGCACCCATCATCCACCGCGGCCAGCCGGGGCGCATCTTCAGGGCTCCCGCCGTGGGAATCACCAGCGCTCCGGTGGCCAGGGCAGCCGTCAGCAACCGGTCGTCGCCGGTGGCCAGCCCCGCAATGCCCGTGGCGATGGCCGTGATCAGCAGCACCGCCAGCAGCGCGCCCGCCAGCACCCGGCCGCGCTCGACGGCGGCGCGGCCCTTCTGGTCCAGTGCCAGCAGCGCGTCGAACAGCGGGTCGGCCGCCCAGGTCATCAGCACGAACACCCCGTACGCCATCAGCAGGGGAGCGATGAACGGCGCCAGCGCCGGCTGCGCGTTCCTCACCCGCCGCAGCACGTTGTATCCCACCACGCCCCCCACGATCACCAGCCACCGCGTTTGCGGCGACAGCGAGTCCATCCACAGGAAGTACCGCAGCATCACGCGGTACACCGGGTTGCGCGCCTTGAGCGCGGCCACCAGCCCCTCACGCGCCCACTCCTGGCCGGGGTCGATCTCCAGCGCGTGGTAGAAGTGGGGAAGCGCCGCGTCGGGCGCCGCCCCGCCCTGCAGCGCCTGCCATCCGCGCCCGGCGCGGGCGAAGGCGTTGTGGGGGTCGGCGGCGGACGCGTCGACGAACGCCTGCTCGGCCTCGGGCGAGCGCAGCACCTGCAGCGCCAGCGCGCGCAGGTTGGCGCACGCGGGATGCTCCGGGTCCAGCGCCAGTCCCCTGTCGGCCGCGGCCAGCGCGCCCGCCCAGTCCTTTCGCTCGCCCAAGCAGCGCGCCGCCAGCGCGTGCGGCTCGGGGCTGCCGGGGGTCAGGACCGCGGCCTCGCGGGCGCACGCCAGGGCCTCCGCGAACTTGTCCGCGTCGGCCAGCACGTGGCCCAGCGCCCAGTGGCAGTATCCCAGCTCGGGCTCGTCCTCCACCGCCTGGCGCGCCTGGGCCAGGGCCTCGTCGCCGCGCTTGAGCGCCGCCAGGCAGAGCGCCCGCAGCGAGCGGCTGGCGGCATCGTACGGGTCCGTTTCCAGCCAGCGGGCCAGCAGCTGCTCGGCCTCGGCGAAGCGCCCCTCGTGAAGGGCGTTGACGATCTGGGTCGACGAATCGGAGTACACGGAACCGTTCGGATCGAGGGACGGTCGCGGGGGACGCACCATGATAAACGAAGGCTCGGGCTTCGCAAAAGCCCGGGCCCGCTTCGGCCGGGTTCGGCAGTCCGGCGCATTTGTCATCCCGAAGGACAGACTGTGTCAAAACTCAGCCATTGGAAGGTGCTGCAAATATAGCACGCTCACAATTGGCCTGTGAGCCACAAGCGCGACCATCGGAGGGGTCCGAAGACCCCCGAATTTCGGACACTTCGACCTACGCGCGGAGTTTTGACACGGTCTGAGGAGCGGCCCCGGCGAGCCTGCCTGAACACGGTAGACCGCAGCGACTGAGGGATCCGCCACACACTCCGCGGAAACCGCCGTGGTCGCGGCGGCACCGAACCAGCCGTGCTCGGCCGAGGACCCGGTGCATGCGTCGGCGCCCCCCATCCCCAACCCTTCCCCCGCAAACCCCGCGGGGGAAGGGAGCCAGTCGGGTGCGCTTCGGTGGATTTCGTGCTCGGGCTGGCTTGCTCACAGGCGCTGGAGACGTTCGACGTGCGACGGCGCATGCCTCGGCTGCCCTCTCCCCCCGGCCCCCTCTCCCGCAAGCGGGAGAGGGGGAGAATTCGCGTGCGCCTCGCCTGGCGTCGTGCACTCGACTGCGCGGGCAGTCTGCGCAGGCGGACTTTGGGCCCTTGTTGCCGCGACTTCAGTCGCCCCAGCGAGCACCGGTCACACGCGGGCACCCGCCTCACGGTGCACGACGCCGAAGTAGCCCAGCCCGGCTGCCAGCACCAGGTGCAGCGCCGGGTCCAGCCCGCCCAGCGGCACCAGCCCGAACCCCGTCGGCGCCACGAACCCCAGGAGGGCCAGCACCACGTAGATGACGGCCGCGCCCCTGTGATAGCCCCGGGACGCCGAAAGCGACCGCGCGGCCAGCAGCCCCCACACGCCGAACGCCAGGTGCACCAGGTTGTGCAGCAGGTTCACGGGAAACATCCCCAGCAGGTCCGGGGCGGGATCGGGGTGCGACTCCATCCCCATCCCGCCGGGAAGAAGGAATCCCATCACCGCGAACAGCACGAATGCCACACCAAAGATCATCGCGCCACGTTGGGTCAGCGTTCTCATTATCTCCTCCTGCGCGTGGTGGATACTGCGGGAAAGCTTCTTGCTAGCTGTATGGGGCAAGATTCAGGCAGATGCAACAACACGGAGGCACACGATGGCCCGATATGATTCGCAGTACCGGGAACTGGAGCTGGGCCCGCAGTGGGGCCGACCGCAGCCGCTGGACCCCAACTGGCGCGACGGCGACTGGCACGGCCACCGCATGGAGGCCGACCACCGCCACGGCGCGTACGGCCGTCACCGGATGCAGCACCAGAACGACCTGGGTTTCGCGGGCGGCTTCAACGGCGTGTACGACGAGGGCGACGGCCGCTACGACCGCCAGGGCATCTTCCATCACCCGCGCCTCGAAGGGCACGCGCGGCGCGCTCCGACCGGGCAGGCTCCGCCGCGGTACACGTACGACCAGGGCTTCCGCCACGTGGAGAACGGCGGCGTGCGGCGCGACGCGGGGTTCGTGGGGCAGTACAACCGCAACAGCGTGGGCCTTCGGTACGGCGGAGACTACCGCGGCCACGGCCAGGCGCCGGGCCCGCGGGGGCATGGGCAGTACGCGCCCGAGAGCGCCCGCCGGCCCACCAACGAGCGGGGCTACAACGGCTACAACCGCGGCGGCTTCGCCGACAACGGCGGCGGCGGGCCGATGGACCCGCGGAAGTAGCAGGCGAGAATCGGTCTCCGCTTCTCGCACGAAAAAGCCTCACCCGGGTGGATTCCGAGGTGAGGCTTCGTGCTGGTTGTCGATTGGTCGTTAGCCGCCGGCTTCGCTGGGGCGACTGAAGTCGCGGCAACAAGGGCCCGAAGTCCGCCTTCGCGGACTGCATGCGAAGTGGTGTGCGCGAGGCCACCCGAGGCGCAATCGGATTTGCCCCTCCGGTTCGGGGTTGTGCATCCAGTGAGGCACCGCAACCAGGCCTGTCATCCTGAGGCCCAGGCGAGCGATCCTCGCCCGTAGACGATCGCTCGCGGGCCGAAGGATCTAGCCGTGGACGCTTCCGAGCCCGGGCGCGGCAGCGGTCACGGATGCCGAGGCCTCGGCTCCGCTGGGGCGACTGAAGTCGCGGCAACGACGGCCCGAAGTCCGCCTTCGCGGACTGCATGCGTGGTTTGTCGCGCTTCGGTGGGTGTGATGCGAGCAGCCCAGCCGGTGGATCAGTCCACGTCTTCGCGGGGGGCATCGAACTGGCCGCTGAACTGCCACACCCCGCGCGGGCCGCTGAACGTGAGCTGGAGCGATCCGCGCGTGCGGGTGGCGCCGTACTCGGTGAAGGTGATGGTGCCCTGCGTGACCTGCGCCGAATACGTGATCACGTCCCCGCCGACCAACTCCCAGTAGTGGCTGCTCCCCGGCCGCTCGCTCGTCGGAACGACGGAGTACCCGCCCTGCCCGTTCGGCACGACAGCGATGCCGATCAGCTGTTCCGCGGACCCGGTGACGTGCTGCCCGGAGTTGATGTACAGCGTGTCGCGGTACACCGCGGCGTTCGCGGTTCCCGCCCACGGCTGGCCGTTGAGCGTGCCGGTGAGCTTGCCCGTCCGCTGCTGCGAGGTGGTCGGCAGGTCGCACGCAGCGAAGGGAATGAGCAGCAGCAGGGCGGTAATCAGGCGGCGCATGGCGGTCGTGGAGGCGCAGTGTTGATGAGGATCGAACTCCGCATCAACGCGCGCGCGGCGGATGTCGTGACATCCGCCGCCGTTCATCACCCCCGGTTGGCCGCCTCGGCCAGGTCGTCGGCCGCGCGCTGCTCGCCGCCCGCCCGCGCGTCGGCAGGGTCGCCGTCGTCGCTGCGCAGCACCTGCAGCTCGCCTGCGCCGCGTGCCTCGTCGCGGCGCGCCTGCAGCAGCACCTCGAGCTCGCGCTCGCGCAGGTTCAGCGTGTAGCCCGCGCCCACGATGCCCACGCGCAGGTAGCTGAGCGTCAGCGGGTGCCCCTCCATGCACTCGTCGGCGTTGTCGAAGCGCACCCCGCGCCCGTCCACGAAGGTTACCGATCCACGGCCCACCACCTTTCCCAGGTGTCCCTCCACCACCATCGCGGTGTCTTCGTCGATGCCCAGCCCCAGCAGCTCGGGGTTCTGCGCGATCACCATGAACAGCCGCTGAAGCCGCCGCCGCTGGGTGAAGTGCGTGTCGATCATCGCGCGAAAGCCCAGCAGCCCGAAGCCGGGGCCCAGGTGCACGGCCTGCATCTGCCCGTACTCGTCGGGCTCGCCGCCGGCCAGGATGGTCTCGGTGAGCGCCGCCGCGCCCGCGCTGGTGCCGCACACCGTGGCGCCGCGCGCGTAGGCCTCGCGGATGGCACGGTCCACGCGCGAGCCGCCCACCGTGGCGACCAGGTGCACCTGGTCGCCGCCGCCCAGGAAGATGCCGTCGGCCTGCTCGATCATCGACACGATGCGCCGGTCCTGCGCACGGTCGCGGCGGTCCAGGATGGGGATCTCGACGTTGGTGGCGCCCGCCGTCCGGAACGCATCCAGCCAGGAGCGCGCCGAACCCTCCGGGTCCGCCGACGCCGTGGTCAATCCCACGATCTTGCCCCCGTCGCGCCCCCCGCACACCTCCAGGAAGGCGGCCAGCGCGGCGCCGTCGGGCTCGCACGCCCCGCCGATCAGCACCAGCTTGCCTGCGTGCCGGTCCGTCCGCCGCCGTGTGGGAGAATCGCCGTTGGGTGCGTTCAGTTCCGCGATCACGCCTGTTCCTTTGCCATTCCCAGTTCCCGCAGCGAATGCACCGCCAGCGCCGCCGCTACCTGCGCCGGCACGTCCTCCCCCTCCTCCACCGCGCCCCCGTCGGTAAGCTCGCCGCCCACCTCGATGACGATGCGCCCGTCGCGCACCATGGCCACCGACCTCGCCACCCGCGTGTCGCGCACGGGCACCCGCTCGCGGGTGGAGAACACGGCCACGCGGCACCCGGCCTTGCGCGCCATGTCCTGCACCTCCCACTCGCGCGAGGGCACCACCACGATGCCGCCGCTGGGCACGGCGTCGGCCAGGGTGGACACCAGCTGCAGGTTGCGCTCCTCTTCCTGGTACCGTTCGGGCACGTCGGTCGGGTCGGCGTCCAGGATGACGGCCACCTCGCTGCGCGCGTACGGCAGCCCCGCGTTCAGCAGGTACGATGGAGCCACGTCCACGATCAGCGCCTCGTCGCTGATGCCGCGCTTCAGCATCTGCTCGCGCACCTGCGTGCGGTGCCCGCCGCCGGTAATGCCGCAGAGCACCGACTGGGTGAGCCCGGGCACGTCGGGCGACTCGGCCAGCGACTGCAGCTCGGCCACCATGTGCTCCACGCCTTCCAGCTCGCCCGCGAAGGCGCGCTGCACCGCCTCCAGCGCCAGCGCCGCGGCGCGAAGCCCCACCTCGGCGTGAAGGTGCTCGAAGACGACGGTGTACTCGCCCTCGCGGTCACCGCCGCGCGCGCGGCCGTAGCCAACGTCGTGCCCGATCATCCCCTGCAGCTCCAGTCCCACGTGCTCGGCGATGTGGGGCGCGTACGTGCCCCGCCGCAGCCGCGTGACGAAGCCGCCGCGCTCGCCGATGCTGCACCGATGCTCCCACAGCCCGGGAAAGGCGCGGATCAGCGCCTCGTTGAAGCCGGGAACCTCGGCGGAGTGGATTTCGTCGTACGCGCCCACCGCCACGTCCATGCGCGTGATGGGGCGGCGCGACCAGAAGTTGGCCCCGCGCAGCGAGCGCAGGCCCACCAGGCGGATTTCGCTGTACGGATCGGGCAGGGCCATGGGTTCTCGGATCGGGATTCGGACACGCGGTGGGGCTGGGGCAAGGCGGGTGCCGCTTCGGCGGATTTCGCGTTTGGGCGGGATTGCTGGCGAGTCTCGATGCACTTCGGCCGGTCCGGCGCAATCCCCGGCTGCCCTCTCCCCCCGGCCCCCTCTCCCGCGAGCGGGAGAGGGGGAGAACTTCGATCGCGTTTCGGCTGGCGCTGAGGCGAATGTCATCCCGATGGAGCGGCCCCGGCGAATCAGCCCCCCCACCGTGGCTCGCAGCGACTGAGGGATCCGCCACACACTCCGCCGCAACCGCCGTCGTCCGCGCGGCACCGAACCCAGCCGTGCTCGGCCGAGGACCCGGTGCATGCCCCTGGCGCCCCCCATCCCCAGCCCTTCCCCCGCAAACCCCCGCGGGGGAAGGGAGCTAGCCCGGTGCGCTTCGGTGGATTTCGCGTTTGAACGGGATTGCTGGCCGAGAGGGGGAGAACTGCACGGGGATTCGGGCGCGCCACCCAGTTGAACCCGCACTGCGGCAGGCCAGTCTGCGAAGGCAGACTTCGTGTGGTTGTTGCCGCGAATTCATTCGCCCCAGCGAGGCCGGAGCCCCCCAGCGAGGCCGGAGCCCCCAGCGAGGCCCGAGCCCCAGCGAGGCCGGAGCCCCCAGCGGGGTCGGGGCTCGCAGGGCTACCCTCGCTTCGTCCCGGTCCCGGTCCCCGTCCCCGAGCCCGTGGTGTCGGGCGGCGTCGGTGGCGGAGGCGTCGGCTCGGTGGGGACCGGCGGCTCCGGGCGAGGCTCGCTCGGCGGCGGGGGCGGGGTTTCGCGCGGACGCTCGGGCCGCGGCGCCGGCGGCGTGGACGGCCTTGGCGTCGTCGTGCGCGGCGTGGTGGTGCGCGGCAACGGCGTCCCCACGGTGCCCGGGAGCGGCGTGGCCACGGAGTCGCCGGCGCGGCGGCGGGCCTCCAGCTCCGGCCAGTCGATCCCCTTGTCGCGCAGGTCGCCCACGCCCACCGTGTCGGGATCGTACGACCCGGCGGGAAGGTCGTAGGCGTAGGCGCCCACCTCTTCGTCCATCCACGCCGTGTCCATCGCCATCCCGCTGTACGCGCCGGGGTCGCACACGGGACGCGGCGGGCGCGAGTTCACGAAGTACTCCGTGTACGTCTCCCCCCGCGCCGGGCACGACGGGTCCACCGCGAAGCCCGTCGCCCGGTCCACCGTTTCGGTGAGCACGCCGCGGGGCGGGCTCCACGCCGGGGGCATCTTCCGGTTGGCGTAGATGCGCGA
Organism: Longimicrobium sp.; assembly: GCF_036388275.1. Taxonomy (NCBI): domain Bacteria; kingdom Pseudomonadati; phylum Gemmatimonadota; class Longimicrobiia; order Longimicrobiales; family Longimicrobiaceae; genus Longimicrobium; species Longimicrobium sp. Next base: position 84,456 of record NZ_DASVSF010000026.1, on the reverse strand, counting down.
CATCATGCGCCCCCACACCGGCGCCGCGATGGTGCCGCCCGACGCGCCCTTGACGATGGTGGCCGGCCGGTCCAGCCCGAACCACACCGCGCCGACGAGGTCGGGCGTGTAGCCGACGAACCAGATGTCCGTCGCGCCGTTGGTCGTCCCCGTCTTCCCGGCTGCCGGGCCGCGGAAGCCCGCTCCGCGCACCGGGGTGCCGGTGCCGCGGTCCACCACGTCGCGCAGCATGCTGGTGAGCACGAACGCCGCGGCCGGGTCCACCGCCCGCTCGCGCCGGGGCGCGGCCTCGTACAGCACCTCGCCCTTGCTGTCCTCGATGCGCTGGATGACGTACGGGTCGGTCACGTTGCCGCCGTTGGCCAGCGCCGCGTAGGCCGACACCAGCTGGATGGGCCGCACCTCGGCCGAGCCCAGCGCCGTCGACGGAACGTTGGGGATGTCGGTGGTGATGCCCATCTCCCTGGCCCGGCGGATGACGTCGGCCATCCCCACCTGCTGCGCGATGCGCACCGTCACCGTGTTCTTGGAGCGCGCCAGCGCGTCGCGCACGGTGATGGGTCCGTCGTAGCGGCCCGTGTAGTTCTTGGGCTCCCAGGTTCCGCCCCCGGACAGGGCCAGCTTCAGCGGCGAGTCGTCGAAGCGCGTGGTGGGGGCTACGCTCTGCTCCAGCGCCGCCAGGTACACGAACGGCTTGAAGGCCGAGCCGGGCTGGCGCATTCCCTGGTACACGCGGTCGAACTTGCTGTCGTCGTAGTCGCGCCCGCTGACCAGCGCGCGCACGGCCCCCGTCTCGGCCTCCATCACCACCGCGAAGCCCTGCAGGTACGCCGTGGCGCCCTCGTCGGTCTCGCCCTTGGCCTCCGGATAGGTGGGGTGCCGGTACGCGCCGAATCGCCCCGCCTCGATGGCGTCGGCCTGGCGCGCCATCTCTTCCTCAGCCGCGCGCTGGGCCACCGGGTCCAGGGTGGTGTAGATGCGGAGCCCGGCGGTGAACAGCTCTGCGGGGACGCGCTCCTCCAGCTCGCGGCGCACCCGCTCCTGGAAGTACGAGCCGCGCTGCGACGAAGGCGGGCGGCGGGCCAGGCGAATGGGCGACGCCTGCGCCTCGGCGGCCTGCGCGGGGGTGATGTGCCCGCCCTTGGCCATCTCGCGCAGCACCAGGTCGCGGCGCTTCTTGGCGCGCTCGCGGCTTTCGCGCGGGTTGATGCGCGAGGGCGACTGCGGAAGCCCGCCGATGAGCGCCGCCTCGGCCAGCGTCAGCCGGCTGGCCGGCTTGCCGAAGTACACGCGCGCGGCCGCATCTACCCCGTACGCGCCCTCGCCCATGTACACGTGGTTCAGGTACAGCTCCAGGATCTTGTCCTTGCTGAACGCCCCCTCGATCTGCCGGGAGATGCGCACCTCCAGCACCTTGCGGCGCAGGGACTGCTCGCGGTAGTTCAGCTGGTCGGGAAAGAGGTTGCGGGCCAGCTGCATGGTGATGGTGCTGCCGCCCTCCTCCACCCCGCCCGCCCGCACGTTGCGGAACAGCGCGCCCAGGAAGCGCTTCCAGTCTACCCCGCCGTGGCTGTAGAAACGGCGGTCCTCCACCGAGAGAACCGCCAGGGGCATGTACTTGGGCATGGAATCCAGCGGCACGATGCGGCGGTTGACGCTGGCCAGCGTGCCCATGGACTTGCCGTTCATGTCGAACAGCTGCGAACCCTCGGCCTGGTACTTTTCCAGGTCGCCCACCGGGGCGCATCCGCCGAAGCCGCAGGGGGCGAACCACAGCCACCCGAAGGCGCCCAGCCCCAGCGCGGCGAAAATTCCAAGGCCGATCAACAGCTTTCGTCGCAGGGGCATATCGGGTACTCCGAGAGTGTGTCGTTACGGTTTCGCGCCCCCCGGTGCAGGGGATACGAAGTCTTCCGGCCGGGGCACGCGTGGCTGGCCCGGAAAAACGGGCCGGCCGGGGAGCTCGGGGGTGGGGTCCACGAACATTACGGACGGCGTCGATGCGCGGCGGGGGCACACGGCCTCGGGCACGTGCCGCGCCGAAAAGAAGTCCGGCGATCCCCCGCCGCACCCCTCGGCCATCACGCGCCCTCCGCTGACCCTTCGCACCACCACGTCGGCGGGCCGCTTCCACGGCTCTGGCGGCTTGCGTCTGGCGTATTCCGTACGCATAACCCGCGCCCACACCGGCACCGCCAGCAGGCCGCCCGTGGCGTTGGGCATGATGGTGCGCGGGTTGTCGAAGCCCATCCACACCCCCGCCAGCAGCTCGGGGGTGTAGCCCACGAACCACACGTCGGTGCTGCCGTTGGTGGTGCCCGTCTTTCCCGCCGCGGGCACGTCCCACGACAGGCCGCCGATCGCCGGGTCGCGCGCCGGGGCGCCGGAGCCGCGGTCCACCACCTCGCGCAGCATGTCGGTGAGGATCCACGAGATGCCGGGCGCCACCGCCTGGCGGGGCGGGGGCGCCGGCTCCCACAGCACCTGGCCGCGGTGGTTCTCCACGCGGACCACGTAGCGCGGCTCCACCCGCCAGCCGCCGTTTCCGAAGGCCGCGTAGGCGCCGATCATGTCCAGCGGGTACACGCCCGCGGAGCCGATGTAGACGGAGGGATAGCCGGGGATGCGCGTTTCCAGCCCGGTGCGCGCGGCCAGGTCGCGCAGCTTGGCGATCCCCGTCTCGCGCCCCAGCCGGATGGCGGCCCGGTTGCGCGAATAGCGCAGCGCCGACCGCAGCGACGCCCACCCGCCCCCGCGCCCCTCGTAGTTGCGGGGCGACCACACCTCGTTCCCCACCTGGATGGAGATGGGAGCGTCGGAGATGCCGGAAAGCGGCGAGCGGCCGTTTTCCAGCGCGGCCGCGTACACGAACGGCTTGAAGGCCGAGCCGGGCTGGCGAAGGGCCTGCGTGGCGCGGTTGAACTGCGAGTGCTTGAAGTCGCGCCCCCCCACCATCGCCCGGATCAGCCCGGAGTGCGGGTCCATCACCACCACCACGCCCTGCAGGTACGGCGTGTGGACCACGGGCTGGCCGGGCTTGAGCCCCTGGGTGAACCTTTCGTACGTGGGATGCCCGTAGCCGCCGAACGTGCCCCGTTCCACCTGCCGGATCTGCTCTTCCAACCCGCGCTCGGCCTCGGCCTGCAGCACGGGGTCGATGGCGGTGTGGATGCGCAGCCCGCCGGTGTACAGGAGCTCGCCGAACTGGTCCTCGAGCTCGCGCCGGACGGACTCCACGAAGTACGGGGCCTTGATGGCGCCGCCGGGAGGCGCCAGGACCACGGGCTCGGTGGCGGCCTGGTCTGCCTGGGCGCGGGTGATGAGGCCCATGTCGGCCATGGCGCTCAGCACGATGGCGCGGCGGCGCTCCGCCCGCTCCGGGTGCTGGCGCGGGTTGTAGGCGCTGGGTGCCTGCGGAAGCCCGGCGAGCACCGACACCTCCTGGTACGTCAGGTCGCGCGCGCGCTTGCCGAAGTAGGTGCGCGACGCCGCCTCGATGCCGTAGGCACCGGCGCCCAGGTAGATGTGGTTCAGGTACAGCTCCAGGATGTGGCGCTTGCTGAAGCGCCGCTCCATCTGCATGGCCAGCTTGATCTCGGCGAACTTGCGCCGCACGCTGGTCTCGTTGGCGGGGAGCTGCTGGGGGAACAGGTTGCGCGCCAGTTGCATGCTGATGGTGCTGCCGCCGGGGCCGCCCCACCCGCGGATGATGTTGTCGCGCACCGCGCCGATCATGCGCACGGGGTCTACGCCCTCGTGCTCGAAGAAGCGGCGGTCCTCGATGGCCACGAAGGCCATGTACACGTGCCGCGGCAGCGAGTCGATGTCCACCACGGTGCGGCGCTCGCGGAAGAACTGGCCCAGCACGCCGCCGCGCGAGTCCAGCACCAGGCTGGCCTGGCGCGGGGCGAAGCTGGCGATCTGCTCGGCCGAGGGGCAGGTGCCGGCGCACGCGCGCGTCCACGCGGCCACCACGCCGCCGGTGCTGCACGAGCCCATGCCCAGCGCGGCCAGCCCGATGACGAGCTTGCGCTCGGCCGGGTTGCGCCAGGCGCCGCGCAGCCGGGTCCATCCACTCACGATCCGCTCGCGCCACACTTCCGGCCGCGCGAACTTCTTCCACTCAGTAGCCAACGGTTCGCCCCGCCTTCTTCGGGTGAGTCCGCATTCGTCGCATCCATAGAATCATAGCGGATACATAGATACACGCTCGGGAGGGCAGGGGAAAGGGAAGTGCGTGAGTGCGTGAGTGCGGAAGTGCGTGTGCGGCACGTACGAGCCTGGGCGCGGAAGCGGTCACGGATGGCGAGGCCTCGGCCGTCGAGGGGCCTCACCCGGCGGCGCCGACACGCGTGCCGCCCTCTCCCACGAACAGCGTGGGAGAGGGGGTACACTTCAGGGCTTTGGGGCGTCCAGGCGAGTTCGGTGCTCGGGCCGGCGCCCCCCATCCCCAACCCTTCCCCCGCAAACTGCGCGGGGGAAGGGAGCCAGTCGGGTGCGCCGGGCCAGCCGGAGCGCACTCGAATTCTCCTCTCTCCCATGGGGTTTATGGGGGAGAGGCCGGGAGAGGGGGGCGACCGCGGCATGCGCCACTGTCAGTCGAAGCGCAGTTCAGGTCTCCCCCTCCCCTGCGCAGCGGGGGACGGGGGCCGGGGGGAGTGGGCTCCCAAGGCATGCACCGGCAGCCGTGCGAACCCCGATCGAAGTTCCCCCCTCTCCCGGCGCAGTTTGCCGGGGAAGGGGCAGGGGGAGGGGCCCACCCGACGAATGCACGAACGTCCGGCGAACCGCCCCGATACCCACACATGAAAAGCCCTCCCCTGCGCGAACGCGGGGGAGGGCTCCTTACTTCGTGTGGCGCGGACCTACAGCCAAGTGCGCACGGCCAGGGCGACGACCAGGACCCCCATCAGGCTCAGGAAATCCAGCCGCAGCACCAGCGGCCCCAGCGTAAACCCGACGGCCACCAGGTCGATCACCAGCGGGCCGAAGGCCGCCGCCACCGACGTGGTGAAGAACGCGCGCGCGGTGCTCTCGGGCATGAACCGGATGGCCAGCTCCGAAAGCAGCGCTCCCAGCAGCAGCCCAACCAGCACCACCACGAGCACACGGCCCGCGCGACGGCGTGTGGCGACGCTCATCTATATCTCCCCCCAACCCGTTCGAAATTGGCTCCCTCGATCTCGCCCCGAGCGCAGGCAAGAGCAGTGCCCCCGCATCAGCGGCGGCGCTCGATGGCGTAGACGATACTGTCGCGCAATGCTTCCAACGCCGGTCCCTCGGGCAGCCCGTCCAGCGCCTCGGAGGCGCGCTGCGCGCATTCCATGGCCTGCGCGTGCGCGTATTCCAGCCCGCCCTGCCCCTTCACGATCTCCACCACCCCCGCGATCATCGCCTCGCTGGGCTCGGGGTGCGCGAACAGCGCCTCCACCTCGGCCCGCTCCCCCGGCGCCAGCCGCGGCAGCGCGTGGATCAGCGGCAGCGTCACCTTGTGCTCGCGCAGGTCCAGCCCCGTGGGCTTGCCCGTGATCGCCGAGTCGGCCGTGTAGTCCAGCAGGTCGTCGGCGATCTGGAAGGCCAGCCCCAGCTCGCGGCCGAAGGTCTTCAGCGCCTGGCGGTGCGCCGGGGCCCCGGTCAGCGCGCCCAGCTCGCAGGCGGCCCCCATCAGCGAGGCCGTCTTGCTGTCGATCAGGCGGAAGTAGTCGGCCTCGGAAAAGTCCAGCGCGTCGTGCGACGAAAGCTGGCGCATTTCGCCCACCGTCATGGCGTTCGCCGCGTCGGCCAGCACCTGGATGGGCTCCAGCTTGCCCAGCCGGGTGATTTCCATCAGCGACCGCGTGTACAGGTAGTCGCCCATGATGATGGCCACTTGGTGGCTCCACAGGGCGTTCACCGTGGGCATGCCGCGGCGCAGCACCGAGTGGTCCACCGCATCGTCGTGCACCAGCGTGGCCAGGTGCACCAGCTCCACGATGGCGGCCAGCGTCTCGGCCTGGGGCGACTGCTCGCCCTCGACGTTGTCGCACAGCAGCAGCAGGCTGGGGCGGAACAGCTTGCCGCGGATCTTCAGCAGGTACTCGTTTACCGTTTCCACCGGGGCGAAATCCGACACCACGATGCGGCGGATTTCGTCCACGACGCCATCCACACGCTCCCGGATGGGGGCCTGGATGTCGGCGAGGCGGGGAACGGCGGTGCGCGCGGTCATGCGTGGCGGATCGGCTTCTTGGCTGATGGGTTTCCCGCGAAAGCTAGGGCGCGCGCCGCCCGTCGTCAAACCTACGCCGCCCCACGGCTTGCGCGCAGCCGGTCCACCCGCTGGGCCGTGTCGCGGAAGCGGATGTCGACGGACACCACGCGCTCGTAGTACTCCAGCGCCGTGTCGGGCCGGCCGGTGCCCTCGTCCACGCGGCCCAGCAGGTACAGCACCCCCACCAGGTCGCCGTCGGCCACGCCGGGCAGCTTCAGCGCGCGGTCCAGCACACGGCCGGCGACGGCGTACTGCGTCTTTTCGACGAAGCACTGGCCCAGCAGCTCCAGGGTGGCCAGCGGCTTGGCCCCGCCGCGCAGCGCCACCTGGAACTCGGAGATGGCTTCGTCGATCAGCCCCATCTCCATGAAGGCCACGCCCAGGTCGTAGTGGCTGGCGTTGTCCTCGACGTCGATGTTCTCGGCCACCTTCTGGCGGAAGCTGGCCAGCATCTCGGCGAAGTCCTTGTCCTCGTCGCCGCTGGGCTCCTTTTCCTCCACGATGAACCGCGTGGACGCTTCGCCCTCGTCGTCGTCGCCCAGGATCAGCGCGCCCAGGTCCACGTACTCGTTTTCCGGCGGGGCCGCGGGGGCGGGCGGCGGGGCGGCGGGGCGGACGGGTGCGGCGGCCGGAGGCGCGGCGGGGGCCCGTGGGGCCGGGGCGGCCGGGGGCGGGGCGAGCTGCGCGGCGGCGGCGCGCGCCTCCACGTTGTGCGGGTCCAGCTCCAGCACGCGCTTGAACACCGCCGCGGCCTTGCCGTCGTGCCCGTGGCGCGCGAAGTGGCGGCCCAGGTCCAGGTACGCCTCCACCTGTGGCTCGGGCCGGCCGCTGCGGAAGGCGTACTCCACGCGCTTCTGCAGCAGCAGCCCGTCGTCGGGCCGTAGCCCGATGAGGGCCGTGATGGGCGCCACCGCCTCGTAGTACATCCCCCGGGCGGCCAGGGCTCGATGCGCGTTCTCCAGCACCCCCTCCACGTCGTGGGCCAGCCCGCGCGCGCGCAGCTCCCGCACCAGCTCGTCGCGCGAGGCCTCGTCGGCGGGCTCGGCGGCCACGTGGGCGCGCAGGTCCTCCAGCCGGTCCACCGTGTGGACGAACGCCGGTTCCGGCTCCGGCGCCCGGCGCCGCGCGGGTGCACGGCGCGGGGCGGGCGGCGGCGGGGGCGCGGCGGGCTCGTCGTCGAAGCTCATCAGCGGCAGGTCGCCGCCTCCCTCCTCGTCGTCCGCGCCGTCCCCGTCGTCGTCCATCCGCGGCAGCCGGCCGCCATACCCGCCGGCGTCCCCGCCGAAGTCGCCGCCGTCCATCAGCGGCAGGTCGCCCCCGGCGTCCTCTCCGTCGTCCAGCCCCATCAGCGGCAGCCGATCGCCCGTGTCCTCTTCGTCCTGGAAGCCGACCAGCGAAAGCCCGCGGTCGCCCTGGTCGTCTCCCTCGTCCAGGGACGGGAGGTCCAGCGAGGTGGGCTCGAAGTCCAGGGTGCCCCCGTCCAGCCCCATCAGCCCGGATGGCCGCGGCGGCTCCGGCGCGGGGCGGGAGGGAGACCGCGGGGCGGGCGCCGGCGGGCCCTCGTCCAGCGCCGTGGATTCCAGCCCCAGCAGCTGCGGGACGTCGCCGTCGTCCTCGTCGCCGCCCAGGTTCACGGCGGTGGGCTCGATGGTGGGGCTCAGGTCCAGCGCGGGAAGCTCCGCGACCTCGGCCGGCTTGGGGCGGGCGGCGGTGCGGCCATCGTGGAGCGCGGCGCGAAAGTCGTCGACGGCGTGCGCCTGGTTGCGCAGCAGCGGCGAGTCGTCGGCGTTGGGGTCCACCCCGCGGATCTGCTCGCGGAGGGCCTGGGCCGTCGCGTCGTCGCCGCCCTGCACGGCGGCGCCCAGCAGGATGCGGAACTGCTCGATGGCGGGGTCGCGCTGCCCGTGGGCCAGCAGCTGCTCGGCCAGCACGCGGCGCACGCCCACGTCCTGCGACAGGTCGGCGAACTCGCGGAGGGCTTCGAAGGCGGCGTCGGCCTTGCCCGCCTTCTTCATCCGCTCGGCGTACTCCAGAAAGTTCTGGCGCGCGTCGGCCACGAAGCCCGCGGCGGCGCTGATCTGCCCCAGCTTGTGGTACACCTGCGTGCGCCCGGGGACGATGCGCAGCAGCTTGCGGCAGAGCGCGATGGCGTTGTTGTAGAGCCCCGAATCGGCGTACGCGCTCACGGCGCGCTCGTACGCTTCTACCGCCCGGTCCGTCTCGTTGACGCGCAGGTGAAGGTCGCCCACGCGGTTCCACAGGGCGATGTCTACCTCTTCGCCCTCCGGCTCCTCCTGGAGCAGCTGGCGATACAGGTTGGCGGCCTCGCGCCACTGATCCTTGTTCTCAGCGGCGCGTGCCTGGTCTCTCAGCTTCGGAGCGGTCGCCATGCGATGGAGTTCGGGCGGGGCTGGCACGGAACCGCGAAAGATAGCGGACGCGCTAAGTGCGTACAAGGATTGAGGAAGCGGGATGCCGGCCCACGTTACCCGCCCTGAACGGGATTTGTCGCGGGCGCCAAGCGTAGCTCGTCGGCCCCACTCGTGCGGCAGCGATGCGCATCATTCGGCGTCTGCGGCCTCCTGCGGCACCGCCGTTGCCACCACCCCGCGCCTCCTTGCGGCGGGGTGCCGCGTGGAATCGTGTGGTTTTCAACGGGAGAGGCAAGATGATCGGCAAGCAGTCCAGCACCAAACGCGTCCTCGGGTTCGCGCTCGCGGCCCTGGTATCGGCCGGCATTTCGGCGTGCGCGGCGGGGATGGGAGCGACCGCCAACGTGGGCGCCGAGGCGCACGCCAGCATGTCGGCGGTGCACGTGGCGGAGATCGAGGAGGGGTCGATGGGCGCGCAGCGCGCCACCAACGCGCAGGTCCGCGCGTTCGCGCAGCACCTGGTGACCGACCACCGCCCGTTCCTGCAGCAGGAGCAGCAGCTCGCCAGCCAGATGGGGCTTCAGGCCGCGGCGACGGCGAACGTGCAGCTGCCCGGGCTTCAGGCGGGCGTGGACGTGAACGCCAACACGCAGGCGCTGATGATGTCCATCCCCACCAGCCGGGCGCTGGTGGAGCAGCACATGCGCGCCATGGCCGACCTTGGCGACGAGACGGGCGCGGAGTTCGACCGCGAGTTCATGGACCGGCAGATCGCGGCGCACCGCCAGGCGCTGGCGCTGGCGACGCGCTTCGAGGGCGCCGTGCAGAACACGCAGCAGCGCATCCTGATTGCCCAGGAGCGCGCCGCCGTGCAGGCGCACCTGGAGATGGCCACGCAGATCCGCGCGGGCCTGTAGTCCGCCCAGGGGACAGGTGATGGATCGAGGGGACGGACCCGCGGGTCCGTCCCCTCGTTCTTTCCAGCATCCAGGCGCTGGGGCGAATGAATTCAATTCGCGGCAGCGACGGCCCGAAGTCCGCCTGCGCGGACTGCACGCGTGGTCGAGCGCATGAGGCCAGCCGAAGCGCGCCGGGCTGGCACCCTTCCCCCGCGCAGTTTGCGGGGGAAGGGCTGGGGATGGGGGGCGCCGACAGCATGTGCCGGATCCCGCCTGAGCCGGCGCGAAGTTCTCCCCCTCTCCCGCTCGCGGGAGAGGGGGCCGGGGGGAGAGGGCAGCCGAGGAATGCGCCGGAGCCCGTCCAAACGCCTCGCTGCTCGCCAGGGTTGCTGGAGGTTGAGCATGCGCCGGACCGGTCGAAACGCCTCGCTTTCACCAGGGTTGCTGGAGATCGCGCGAGTGGAAGGAGGCGCTACAGTGAGGGGGCGATCGGCGCGGCGACGCGACAAAGAAACGGGGGTGCCGGCGCTGTGCCGGCACCCCCGTCGGGTGAAGCTGTCCTACCGGGCGATCACCGGTTGATGCTGGCGATCACGCGGGCGGCGGCGGCGGAAAGGTCCGCGCCCATGGCCGCCGTCATCCGTCCCGAGCGCACCTGCGCCTCGACCTGGTTGATGAAGGCCTCCAGCTGCTGCGTCGCGGCGGTGCGGTTGCCGCGGTCCAGCGACTCGCGGGCGGCCTGCAGCGTCGCCGAGAGCGCGGTCACCGTGCCGGCGCTCATTCCGCTGGCGGCCACCGGGGCGAGCAGCGTGGCCTGGATGCCCTGCTGCGCCGTCAGCACCGTCACCGACGCGCTGCCGGTGCCCGCGCCGCCGTCGTCGTCGGCCACCGTCACGAGCACCGTGTGGGTGCCGGCCGCGGTGTAGACGTGGCTGAGCGAGAACGACTTGCCGCTCAGCGCCAGCCCCTGCGGCCCCGCGCCGTCGCCGTAGTCCACGGTCGCCGTCCACGTGTCGGGGTCGGCGTCGGCGAACGAGCCGGCCGCCGTGTAGCGCTCACCCGGCAGCAGCGTGGCGCCGGCGATCCCCGAAACGTTCGGGGCGATGTTGGCGATCACGGCCGTCGTGTTGGTGGTCGTGGCCAGCCCGGCCGCGTCCGTCACCGTCAGCGTGACCGTGTAGGAGCCGGCGCGCAGGTAGGTGTGCGCGGGGCTGGCCAGCGTGGAGGTGTTGGCGGCGCCGGAGGCCGGGTCGCCGAAGTTCCACGCGAAGGTCACCGGCTTGCCGTTGGGGTCGTTCGAGGTGCTGCCGTCGAACTGCACCGCCACGCCCTTGTTGCCGGCGTAGCCGCTGCCCGGGGCCGCGACCGGCGGCGCGTTGGGGTCCTTGCCGGTGACCGCGCGGTAGACGTTGATGCGGCCGGCACCCGTGCGGTTGTCCCATCCCGGCGCTTCCACGTCGTCCGCCGTCTGGATCATGCGGGCGCGGACGTCGGCGGCGCGGGTCATTCCCGTGGCGTACAGCAGGGCGGCCAGGCCGGCCACCTGCGGGGTGGCCATCGAGGTGCCCGACTTCCAGGTGTAGCTGTTGCTGGAGTGCAGGGGCGCCAGGATGAAGCTCGCGGCGGTGTTCTTGGGATTGCTGTCGCCGCCGGGCGCCGAGATCTCGATCTGCGCGCCGTAGTTGCTGTAGCTGGCCTTGGTGTCGCCCCAGTTGGTGGCGCCCACGGCCATGCACTCGGGGAAGCGCGCCGGGTAGCCGATGCCGCCCGTGTAGCCGTTCGGCTTGTTGTCGTCGTTGCCGGTGGCGCAGACGGGAAGCGCTTCCTTGCTCAGGGCGTACTGCATGGCGGCCTGCTGCGCCGCCGAGCCGGTGCCGTCGGGGTTACCGCCGAAGCTGCCCAGGCTCATGTTGATGACGTTGGCGCCGTTGTTGGCCGCCCACACGATGGCGTTGGCGGTGGCCGAGTTCGGGCAGCTGCCCGCCGAGTTGCACACCTTGCCGATGAGCAGCTTGATGTTGGTGCCGTAGGCCACGCCCGGGATCCGAACGTCGGCGCGCGAAGCCGCGATGCCGGCCACGTGCGAGCCGTGTCCCTGGTCGTCGGTGTAGTTGCCGGTGCCGACGGTGGTGGTGTCGGCCAGGAAGCGGCGGCCGCCGACGATCTTGCCCGCGAACGCCGGGTGCGTGGTGCGGATGCCGGTGTCCAGGATGGCGATGGTCGCCGAGCCCGCGAAGTTGGGGCCCAGGTGGTCGTACGTCTCGGCCCAGTCGATGTCGGCGTCCGCCTTGCCCGTGGTGACGATGCCCAAGCCCTGGAGCGACATGTCCATGGTGCCGGGGTTGTGCAGGTCCCACTTCCACAGGGCGATGTCGCCGTCGGGCAGGTCGCAGCTCACCGACGTTTCGCACGGGCCCACGCGCATGATGCCGTCGGGCTCGGCGAACTCCACGTTGGGGTTCCTGCTCAGCTGCGCGGCGATGGCTGCTTCTTCGCCGACCGGCACCTCGAGGATCTCCGTGCGCTCCAGCAGCATGTCGCCCTTCTTGCGGGCGCGGTGCTGCTGCGCGATTTCCGAGCGGGCGGCGCCCGGGCGGAAGCGGACGATGATCTGGCCGGGGACGATTTCCTCGGGCGCGGCGGAAGCGTTCAGCGAAACGGGCGAGTTGGCGCCCAGGCCGGTGGCGACGGGGCTGAGGTCCGAACAGGCGGACAGGCCGGTGACGCCAGCAAGGAACAGCGGGAAAGCACGCTTCATGGAGGTCCTCGAAAAACGTGGAGGGGCTCAACCGGCAACGCCGGCGATGGTTGCTCCGCCGGGTGGCGGAAAGCGGGAGAGACGGTCCAGGCACACGGGCGTTGGACAGCACTAATCCTATCGCCGCCACCCCGTTTCGTCAAGGCCCGCGGTTTCGGTGTAAGCTGTTTAAACGCAGTTACTTGGATGTGTGGCGCGCGTCACGGGCCGGCACCGCGAGCCCGGTGCTACGATCGGCTCCGCTCCGCAGCCGATGGCGGATACTGAATATCTCCCGTGGAGATTGATGTCGAGGGCCCCCGGCTCTGCTGGGGCGAATGAATTCGCGGCAACGACGGCCCGAAGTCCGCTTTCGCGGACTGCACGCGTGGTCGAGCGCACGAGGCCAGCCGAAGCGCACCGGGCTGGCTCCCTTCCCCCGCGCAGTTTGCGGGGGAAGGGCTGGGGATGGGGGGCGCCGTCGGCATGCGCCGGAACCCGCCTGATCCGCCGCGAAGTTCTCCCTCTCTCCGCCCAGCAATACCGTGAGGGGAGGGGGGTCGGGGGGGCGGGTCGGGGAGAGGGGCCCCCAGCCGGGGCATGCGCAGGCGCCATTCGAAGCGCCCCACGATCTGCCAGCCCCTGGATGACAACGGGTGCGCACGTGCGCGCGACATCTCCCGCCACGTACCGCACACCTCGTCTCATTCCCCATCCGCCGATCGCCCTCCGCGGCCCGCGCGCGCCCCTCGCCGGATGGCGCGCATCCTCTTACCTTACCTGGCCCAACCGCCATCGCAGCCATGACCGTTTCGCAGGACCCGCGCTTCACCTTCGACAGCTTCGTCGTCGGCCCCGACAACCGGATGGCCGCCGCCGCGGCTCGCCGTGCCGCCGAATCGCCGCGCACCGCCTACAACCCGCTGTTCATCCACGGCGTCAGCGGCGCCGGCAAGACGCACCTGCTCCGCGCTGTCGGCACGCTGGCGGCCACGCTGCAGCCCGACATGCACGTGGTCTACCTGACGGCCGACCAGCTGGTGGACCGCGTGTCGGCGGCGGTGGGCGCCGGCGCGGTGGAGGCGCTGCGCGACGAGCTGCTGGACGCCGACATGCTGCTGCTGGACGAGGCGCACCAGCTGGCCGGGCGCGCCCGCACGCAGGAAGAGCTGGTTTCGCTGTGGGACGAGCTGGAGCAGCGCGCCCAGATCGTGGTGGCCGCCGAGGGCGCCAGCCCCGAGCTGCCGGGGGTGGACGACGCGCTGCGCGCCTGCTTCACCCGCGGGCTGGCGGTGGACCTTCCCCCCGCCGACGACGGGGCGCGCACCGAGATCGCCCGCAACGCCGCCCGCCAGCGCGGCATCGAGCTGGCCCCCTCGGCCGCCGAGCAGATCGCCCGCCTTCCCGTGGACGGCGCCGCCGGGCTGATCGCCGCGGTGGAGCGCGTGGGCGCGGCCCAGGCGGAGCGCGGCGAGGCCCTGGTGGACGAGGAGCTGGCCGCCGTCGCCCAGCCGGAGCCCTCCACCGCGCCCGGCGACGAGTTCAGCTCCTTCCTCTTCGACATCTCCGCCACGGTGGAGGAGATCGTCGAAACCGCCCCGTGGCGCCGCAAGCTGGCCGAGGCCATCCTGCGCTGGGAGGGCGAAGGGATGCGCACCCGCCGCCTGGAAGAGGCGCTGGAGGCCGACACCGCACCCGACCTGGACGGGCTGCTGGAGGGCTTCGCGCTGGACGTCGCCCGCCTGCGCGAGGTGGCGGCGGAGCTGGAGGGACTCAGGGCCGAGGCCGCGAAGTCGCCCGTGCTGGCGGACCCCGAGCGGGTGAGCGAGGCCGAGGCGCTCCTGGTCAGCGCCCGGGCCGCCGCCGAGCGCAAGGCCGAGGAAGTGGCCAACGCCCGGCCCCAGGTGGACCGCTGGTACTTCAACGCCGAAAAGACCGTGCTGGACTGGCTGGCCCTGGACGACCGCCTGATCGAGGAGCTGGCCTGACATGGCGATCAAGGGCAACCTGAAGGAGGCCAGCCTTCCCGACGTTCTGCAGCTGCTGGCCATGGGGCAGAAGACCGGCTGCCTGGCGCTGACGGACCGCAGCAACTTCGGCTACGTGTTCTTCGAGCGCGGCCGCATCACCTACGCCTCCATCGTCAACCGGCGCGACCGGCTGGGCGACCTGCTGGTGAAGAACGGGCTGCTGAACCCGGTAGACCTGGCCGCCGCCATCGAGGAGCAGCCCCGCCATCCCGGCGTGCGCCTGGGCGAGCTGCTCATCCGCCGCGGCGCCATCACCCGCGACCAGCTGGAGCAGTACATCCGCATCCAGATCGAGGAGGCCGTCTACTTCCTCTTCACCTGGACGCAGGGAACGTTCAGCTTCGAGCCCGAGCAGCGCCCGGAAGAGGGCGCCATGCTGGTGTCCATCAACCCCGAGAACCTGCTGCTGGAGGGCGCCCGCCGGATCGACGAGTGGAGCCTGATCGAAAAGAAGATCCCCTCGCTGGACCTGGTGTTCGAGATCGACCGCAGCAAGCCCCTGGCGTCGCTGGAGCTTTCCGACGACCAGCGGAAGATCCTGCCGCTGATCGATGGCCGGCGCAGCGTGCAGGAATTGATCGAGGAGTCGGGGATGGTGGAGTTCGACGTGGGCAAGGCGCTGTTCGGCTACATCCAGGCCGGCATCGCGCACCCCGTCGGGCGGCGGCAGGCGCAGGTGAAGGAGGTTCCGCAGGCGCGCATCGACGAGCACCGCAACCTGGGCGTGGCCTTCTACCGCACGGCCATGTACGACGAGGCCACGCGCGAATTCCGCCGCGTGGCCGAGCTTCAGCCCCGCAACGTGGACGCGCGCTTTCACCTGGCGCTGATCGGCCTGCGCAAGGGCGACGACCGCTTCGCGCTTCGCTATCTCCGCGAGGTCGTGGAGATCGGCGGGCCGCGCGCCACGGTGTTCCACTCCATGTCGCTGGCGCTGGAGCGGCTGGGTCGCGTGGCCGACGCGCGCCTCGCGGCCGACGAGGCGCTGAAGCTGGCGCCCAAACGGCCGCAGGTGCTGCTTTCGCGCGCCGTGCTGCTGCTGAAGGCGGGCGAGGCGCACGAGGCGGCGGAGGCGTTCCGCGAGTACCGCCGGGTGATGGAGGGCAAGCGCGTGCCCCCCGCGTACTACGCCTTCGCCGTGCTGGCCGAGGCCGCCGCCGGGGCCCCCGACGCGGCCATCCGCCTGGGCGAGGAGGCCATCGCGCAGCATCCCCACGCCGCGCCGGTGTACCTGCACCTGGGCAGCGTGTACGAGCGCAAGGGAAACTGGGAAAAGGCCGAGGCCATGTACCGCCGCGCGGCAGACGAAGACCGAGAGCTGCCGCAGGCGCACAAGGCGCTGGGCGACGCCCTGTACCGCCGCGGGGCGTACGACGACGCGGCCGAGTGCTACGGGCGGGCCGCGCGGCTGAACCCGCGCCTGGGCGACGACGTGTACTTTCGCATGGGCAACATCCACTACAAGCGGATGGAGCGGCAGCAGGCGGTGGAGCTGTGGCGCAAGGCGCTGGAGATCAATCCCCAGAACTCCGTCGTGCGCACCAACCTGGAGCTGGTGGAGAGCGTGCTGCGATGAGGCCGCCCAGTGGTCCCCCCGCCTTCCCCGGCTTCACCCTTCCCCTGGAGGGTGACGACGAGGGATTGGAGAAGCTGAAGCGGAAGATCGAATCCGATCGCGGCTTCAACTGCCAGTTCTACAAGGAAAAGTGCCTGCGCCGCCGCATCGCCGTGCGCATGCGCGCCCGCGGGCAGATGTCGTTTGCCGACTACTCGGCGCTGCTGGACCGCGAGCCGGCGGAGTACGACCACCTGCTCGACACGCTGACCATCAACGTCACCAAGTTCTTCCGCAACCTGGAAACGTGGAACGCGCTGGAGCAGCACGTGCTTCCCGAGCTGTTCACCGGGCGCGCGCCGGTGAAGGTGTGGAGCGCCGGCAGCGCCAGCGGCGAAGAGGCGTACACCTGCTCCATGCTGTTCCGCGACTGGCTGGCGCGGAACGGGCGTAGCCACGAGGCAGGGCGCATCCAGATCACCGGTACCGACATCGACCGGCGCAGCCTGGAGGCGGCGCGGCGGGGCGAGTACCCGGACCTGTCGATGGCCGAGACCCCGCCCGACGCGCAGGCGCGCTGGTTCACCGGCGGGCCGCCCTGGGCGGTGAAGCCCGAGGTGAAGGAGGGCGTGGCCTTCGAGCACCGTGACCTGATCTCCGGCGAGCCGCTGGCGGGGCAGAACCTGATCTTTTGCCGGAACGTGGTGATCTACTTCGACCGAGAGATCCAGGAGCGGCTGTTCCGGCGCTTTCACGACGCGCTGGCGCCGGGCGGGTACCTGGTGATGGGCAAGGTGGAAACGCTGATCGGCGAGGCGCGGCTGCTGTTCAAGCCCATCAACAACCGCGAGCGCATCTTCCGCAGGCCTCCCGTATGAACGGCCGCGCCAGCGCCACCACCTACGTGAAGGTGGCCCAGCACGCCGTCGGCGGGCCCGAGGACCTGCTGGTGACCCTTGGCCTGGGCTCGTGCGTGGCCATTCTCCTTCACGACCCCGACGCCCGCGTGGGAGGGATGGCGCACGTCCTTCTGCCGGAGCCGGCGCTTTCGCGCGACCGCAGCAACGAGAGCAAGTTCGCCACGACCGCGGTGCCGCTCCTCGTGCGCGAGATGGCCCGGCGCGGCGCCCGGCCGGGGCGGCTGCAGGCGCGGCTGGTGGGGGGCGCGGCCATGTTCCAGACGCTGATGGTGCCGGGCACGCTGAACATGGGCGAGCGCAACGTGCGCGCGGCGCGCGAGGCGCTGGAGCGCGCGGGAATCCCCGTGCTCAGCGAGAACGTGGGCGGCGACTACGGGCGGTCGGTGCGCTTCGCCGTGGGGCAGGGGCGCACTACCGTGAGCTCGGTGGGAAAGCCCGATGTCGTTCTCTGAGCGGCGCCCGCAGACCGTGCTGGTGGTGGACGACAGCGCCTTCATGCGGCGCGTCATCACCGACATCCTTTCGCGCACCGACGAGTTTCGCGTCGTGGGCACCGCGCGCGACGGGCACGACGCCCTGCGCAAGGTGCACCAGCTGGACCCAGACCTGGTGACCATGGACGTGGAGATGCCCGGGCTCGACGGGCTTTCCGCGCTGGGGTACATCATGAGCGAAACGCCCCGCCCCGTGGTGATGCTTTCGGCGTACACCACCGAGCGGGGCGAGGCCACGATGCGCGCACTGGACTACGGCGCGGTGGATTTCGTCGCCAAGCCGTCGGGCACCATCTCGCTGAACCTGGACACCGTCGCCGACCGGCTGCTGGACGCCCTGCGCGCCGCCGCCGCCGCCAACCTGTCCGTGCTCCCGGTGCAGATGCGCCGGTCCGCCCTGCGCCCGGCCCCGGCCGCCGCGCCGGGCCGCGGTTCGCTGTCGATGCCCGTGGCGCCGCCGGTCGCGCCTTCCGTCGACGTCGCGCCGCCCGCGCCCGCGCCTCCTCGCTTCCCGGCGGCGCACGAGACGGCGGCGGACCTGGCCGTGGTGGTGGCCGCGTCGACGGGCGGGCCGCGGGCCCTGACGGAGCTGATCCCCCGTCTGCGCGCGCCGCTGGGGGCCGCCGTGCTGGTGGTGCAGCACATGCCGCCGCGCTTCACCCGCTCGCTGGCGGAACGGATCGACGGGATGTCGGAGCTGGCCGTGAGCGAGGCGGTGGACGGCGAGCCGGTGCTGGCGGACCACGTGTACTTTGCGCCTGGCGACTTTCACATGCGCGTGGTGCGCGAGGGCGGGCAGGCGCGGCTGGCGCTGGACCAGGAGCCCTCGCTGTGGGGGGTGCGCCCCGCCGCGGACTACCTGTTCCGCACCGCGGCGGAGGTGTTCGGCGCGCGGACCGTGGGCGTGGTGCTGACCGGGATGGGCAAGGACGGCGCGGAGGGGCTGCGCGAGATCGTGCAGGCGGGCGGGTCGGGGATCGCCCAGGACCGCGCCAGTTCCGTGATTTACGGGATGCCCGCCGCGGCGGCGAAGAGCGCCGGCAGCATCATGCCGCTGGACCAGATCCACACGGGGATCGAGCGCGAGGTGGACCTGCGCCCGCGGCAGACGATCGTCGTTCGGGAGGACGCGTGATCGCCCCCGCGCAGGAGCTGGGTTTCCGCGCTCTCCTGGCTCGGGGCGAGGGGGCGCAGGTGGTGGCGTTCCGTATGGGCGGCGAGCTTCACGGCTGCGACATCCGGCTGGTGGAGGAGGTGGTGACCAGGCAGCGCATCCATCCCCTTCCCGACGTGCCGCCGCACCTGCTGGGCATGATCCTGCTGCGCGGGGAGATGGTGCCCGTGGTGGACGTCTCCGCCGCGCTGGGGCTGTCGCTTTCGCCCGGCGGGGCGCGGCCCATCCTGGTCACCGGCGTGGGCGGCGCGCGGGTGGGCGTGGCGGCCGACGCGGTGCACGAGGTGATGGAGGTGCCGGCCGAGGCGCTTCGCCCCGCGCCGCACGCGGCGGGCGACCGCGATGCGTACGTGGTGGGCGTGGCCCGGCTGGCGCCCGGGCTCGTGACGTTGATCGACCTCGCGGAGCTGCTTCGTGAGCGGACCACCCTGGACACCCGGACAGCATGAGGAACGTTCGTCAGGCGGCGGTGCCGCAGGTGCAGCTGGTCACCTTCAGCGTGGGCGGCGAGGAGTTCGGGCTGGACGTGTTCTCGGTGCACGAGATCCTGCGCCACCAGGAGGTGACGCCCGTTCCCCGCGCCCCGGCGTTCGTGGAGGGGGTGCTCGACGTGCGCGGTACGGTCGTCCCCGTGGTGGACCTGCGCCGCCGCTTCGAAGTGGCCGAGATCGGCTACGACGACGAGACGCGCATCGTGCTGGTGGAGTTCGCCGGCGAGCGGCTGGGGCTGGTGGTGGACAGTGTGACGGAGGTGCTGCGCGCGCCGGAAACCTGCATCTCCGCGCCCCCGGCGTACATCAAGGGCCTTTCCGCCGAGTTCATCCGCGGCATCGTGCGGCACAATGGGCGGCTGATCATCCTGATGGACCTGGACCGCATCCTGAGCAGCGAAGAGCGCATCGCCCTGGAAAGCGCGGACCTGGAGGGCGCGAACGTGCAGGCGGCGGAAGGGGTGGTGGAGGGGGCATGACCTCGCGGGAGCTGCTGGACGCGTTTCTGGCCCGCTATGGGCGGATCGAGGGCGAGCTGGAAGCCGCCAGCGCCGCGGACCGCGAGCGCCTGCGCGGTGAGATCGTGGCGCTGTTCCGCGAAACGGAAACGGCGCTGGAGGAGCTGGCCGCCTTCAAGGAGCGCATCCGGGCGCTGGTCGAGCGCTACAAGTCTCTCCCCCCGCCTCCCGCGCCGGCGCAGCAGCACACCATCGTTTCCGACCACATCGGCAGCAGCACGTACATCGAGCGCGGGTGGACGGCCATCGCCTCGGGCGATGCGAAGCGCGCGGTGAAGGAGCTGGAGCGCGCGCTGGAGCTGGCGCCCAACGATCCCCACGCCGAAAGCCTGCTGGGGTGGGCGCAGATGCTTCGCGAACAGTACGACGACGCGCTGATGACCTACCACAAGGTGCTGATGAAGGACCCCAACAACCCGCTGGCGCGGGTGAACCTGGGGTACATCTGCCTGAAGAAGGGAATTTTCGGCGAGGCCATCGAGCACCTGAGCAAGGCCATCCGGCAGGACGCCGACCGCAAGAGCAGCCTGTACGCGCACTTCTACATGGGGCTGGTGTACCTTGAGCGCGAGATGTACGACGACGCGCGCGGCTTCTTCCGGCAGACGCTGGAGCTGGGGCCCAACATGCTGGAGGCGTGGTGGGAGATCGGGCGGGCGTACTACCGGGAGGGGAACAAGGCCGCGGCGGCCGACGCGTGGCGCACGGGCCACCAGACCAACCGCTTCAACCTGTGGGGCGAGCGCTGCGGCAAGGCGCTGGCCCAGCTGGAGTCCGGCAAGCCGGTAGAGGCCGCCGGCTGATCCGCCTGGCGCTCGCGTTTCTCCTCCTGCTCACCGGCGCGTCCCCCGCGCTCGCGCAGTCCCCCCCTGACACGCTCCGCTCCGGCACGCTGCGGGTGATCCACGCGCCCCGGCACGCCGCCCTGGCCCGCGAGGTGATGGCCCAGGCCGTGGCGCCCATGCCGCTCCCGGGCTTCCGCCGCGGCGCCGCCCCCGAGTCCACTACGATCGTCCTGGCCACCAGCCCGCGCGCCTTTTCGGCGGCGACGGGCGGGCGTACCCCCGAGTGGGCGGGCGGCGTGGCCATGCCGTACGAGCGGACTATCGTCATCCCCGCCTATCCCGTTCCCGGCGTGGACCGCCGCCAGGCCGACGCCACGCTGCGCCACGAGATCGTTCACCTGGTCCTTCACGAACGCCTGCCGGGGACCATCCCGCGCTGGTTCGACGAGGGGTACGCCGAGGTGGCGTCGGGCAGCTGGAACGCCGACGAGGCGTGGGCGCTGCGGGTGGCGTTCATGCTGGGGCGGGCGCCGCCGCTGGATTCGCTGGAGCTGGCCTGGCCGGCGGGCGAGGGGCAGGCGCGGCTGGCGTACCTGCTGAGCGCCACGATGGTGGACCATCTGCGCCGCCGCGCGGGGGAGCGCGGCTTTCAGCTGCTGCTGCACAACTGGCGGCGGCTGGGCACGCTGGACGCCGCCATCCGCGAAACCTTCGCGATGACGCCGGGGCAGCTGGAGGACGAGTGGAAGAAGGCGGTGCGCTCGCGCTACGGATGGATGCAGATGGGGGCCAACGTGGGCGCCGTGTGGGGTGTGGCGCTCCTGCTCGCCCTGGTCGCCTGGATCCCGCGGCGCCGCCGCAACCGCGCGCGCGTGGCGGAGATGGAGCGCGAGTACCACATGCTCCCCCCGCCGCGCGAGGACGGCGTGAACGTGGAGTATCCCCTGGCCGAGGAGGACGAGGACTGAGGCATCGTTTTACGCCACGTCGCGTGTCCACACTGTACCCTTGCGCTTCTTCCACTGCATGGCGATATTGGTCCAGAGCGTTTCTTTTGACGTGGAGGAGGCCTTGAAAAGATCAGCACGGAAGAATGCGAGGCTCTCGCGTGCACGAGGTCCGGCGCACCTCGGCAAGACGAAGGCACATGGCTGCCCGGCCGCCGCGGAGCCTCAGGAAGAGGTTTTTCGCGAAATGTTGCTGGCCGGCTTCGACGCCATCCGTGGCATGGAGATCGACGACGTGTATCCCGCCAACCAGACGGACGTGGATGAAGTATATCGTTGATACGCAGATGCTGGTGCGGGCGACGCGCTCCAAAGAAGAGGCCGAGAGATACGCAACGTTTCTCTCGGCCTTCTCGTCGTCCGTGTACCTGTGCTCCGTGGTCGCCCAGGAACTGCTGGCCGGCAGCCGCGACACGGAAGCTCGTCGCCTGGAAGCCTTCATCGCGCGGTTCGAAAAGCTGCGTAGAACCGCCACGCCTACCCATGCCAGTTGGAGACGCGCGGGAGAAATCCTCTGCCGGCTACGCAGAGCGGGGTTCACGATCACGCCTTCACTGACCATCGACGTACTGATTGCCTGCACCGCCACGCAAATTGGTGCGGAAGTCATTCACGACAACGCGCGGGATTATCGCGCGATCCAGGCGAGGCTCTCGTTCCGGCACCGGACGGATTACCCGCCAGTAGCGCCGTGAGGCAACCTGAACTGGCTTCTGCGGCATCTCATCGGGCGACACGACGTTGCCGCGGACGCTCCGGGGTTGACGCTTTCGCCCCGCAGCCCTAAACTTTTCGCATGTCGAGACCTACACCTTCCAAGCCGCGGACCGTCGCTTCGTCCGCCATCGCGCCGGTTGCCGACGCCGAGAGCACGCTCCGCTTCGGGCCGCTGAACGGGGCACTGCTGGGTATCGGCCTGGCGAGCATCGTGTACGGGTTCATGTTGCTGGCCGGCGGCAGCACCGTGGGCGCGCCGCTGCTGCTGGTGCTGGGCTTCGCCGTCCTGGTGCCGCTCGGCATCATCCTGTAGTCCACGACCGAACGGGCGCTTAGCTCAGCTGGTTAGAGCACCGGTTTTACACACCGGGGGTCGGGGGTTCGAATCCCTCAGCGCCCATTCCTCAAGATCGCCGCCCCGATGCCCTGCCCGGCGTCGGGGTTTCGATTTGGGCCTCCTTCGTTCTATTCGATCAGCATGGCCGCATACGGCCTTTGGGCAGGGCCAATCGATGAGCCGGATGAGCATGGAGAACTTCGACGACCGTGTGATCGCCGAGCGCGAGCTGGAAAGGGCCGGAGAGAATCCGGGGCGGGTCGTGGTGCGGATGGGGATGCCGGTCCGAGTTGCGGATGGCGAATGGGGCTGCCCGTTCCAGATCCGGGGAGCCGGCGACGAGCGGGTCCGGACCGCCTACGGGTTGGATGGAGTTCAGGCGCTGCAGCTTTGCATGGAGATGATCCGGGCCGATCTCGGAGCACTGCAGCCCTCCCATCGGCTGACCTGGCTTGGCGAGGACGATCTGGGCTTCTAGCCAGGCGTAGTTGACGGAGCAGAACGGGCCAGGCGAATCGCCGGCCCGTTCATGCATTCCGTAGATCACGACGCCGAAAACGAGCGCAGCGATCCCGGCATTCCATTCCGCCTCACCACCGCGTATCTTATGCGCGGCTCCTTTCCAGCACACCTCTCTGATGATCGCCCGGCACCACCTGCGGGGCACGCCGCTTCCATGACCGATCCCGGCTGTTCAGCGCGCGCCGGGCAGGCCCCCGGGAGCGACCCCTTCCTGTCGTTCCTTGGCGCCCACCCGCTGCCGGCGCCGGTGCACGATTCCGCGTCGCTCCACGTTCTGGCGGCGAACCCGGCGGCACTGCATCTTACGGATACGAATTCGGCCGTTTTGTGCATCTCACGCTCGCCGAGCTGGACACCGCCCCCACCCCCGCGGACCATGGCACACGCACCCACCGGCACGCG
Source organism: Longimicrobium sp. (assembly GCF_036388275.1). Taxonomy (NCBI): domain Bacteria; kingdom Pseudomonadati; phylum Gemmatimonadota; class Longimicrobiia; order Longimicrobiales; family Longimicrobiaceae; genus Longimicrobium; species Longimicrobium sp. The sequence continues at coordinate 61,246 of NZ_DASVSF010000026.1, read as the reverse complement.
GACGGCTCGGCGATACGGGTGGAGCTCGCCTCCGGCGCGGTGCGGTACGCCGGCCGCGACGCGCGCCTGGTGACCGCGCGCGAGGTGCCGGGCGACCCGCTCGGCGAGCTGGGCGACCGGCGCTTTCGCCAGGCGCTGGAGCACGCCCCCATCGGCATGGCGCTGGTGGCGCCCGACGGGCGGTGGACGATGGTGAACCGCGCGCTCTGCCGTATCACCGGGTACTCCGAAGAAGAGCTGCTGGGGCCGGCCTTCCACGGCGTCACCCGTCCCGGCGACCTGGGCGCCGACCTGGCCCAGGTGCAGGCGCTGCTGGCGGGCGAGGGCGACAGCTACGAGATGGAAAAGCGCTACGTGCGGCGCGACGGGCAGGCGGTGTGGGTGCTGCTGACCGTGGCCGTGGTGCGCGACGACGCCGGCCAGCCGGTGCAGTTCATCGCCCAGATGCAGGACATCACCGAGCAGCGCGACGCCCGCGTGGCCCTGCGAAGGAGCGAGGCGCGCTTCCGCTCGCTGATCGAGAACGCCACCGACGTCATTACCGTGCTCGACGCAGACGGACGCATCCGCTTCGAGAGCCCGTCGGTGACGCGCATCCTGGGCTACGAGCCCGACGAGCTGCTGGGCCGGCCGGTGACGGACTTCATCCACCCCGACGACCGCGCGCACGTGCTGGAAGCGCTGGCCGCCCGCGTCCGCGACCCCGGCGTGGTGCAGTCGGTGGAGCTGCGCTTCCGCCACCGCCACGGCGGCTGGCGCATCCTGGCCGCACGGGGCGCCAACCGGCTGGACGACCCCGCCGTGCGCGGAATCGTCATCAACTCGCGCGACGTCACCGAGCGCCGCCACGCCGAAGCGGAGCTGCGCCGCACGGCCGAGCACCTGCGGGAGCTGGTGGCCGCGCAGCAGGAGTTCGCCACCGCCGGGCTGAACCTGGAGCCGCTGATGGTGAGCATCGCCGCGCGTGCCTGCACGCTGACGGGGGCGGACGGTGGGGTGGTGGAGCTGCAGGAGGGCGACGAGATGGTGTACCGCGCCGCGTCCGGGTCCATGCAGCCGCACCTGGGGCTGCGGCTGCCGATGGAGGGCAGCCTGTCGGGGCTGAGCGTGCGCACGGGCCAGGTGCTGCGCTGCGACGATTCGGAAACGGACCCGCGCGTGGCCCTTGCCGCCACGCGGCGGGTGGGCGTCCGGTCCATGCTGGTGGTTCCGCTGGTGGCCGAGGGGCGGCGGCTGGGGGTGCTGAAGGTGGTGTCGTCGCGGCCCCACGCGTTCGGCGAGGGCGAGGGGAACACCCTGTCGCTGCTGGCGGGGGTGATGTCGGCGGCCATGCGAGACGCGCTGGCGTACGAGACGGAGCAGCGCCTGCTGACCACCAGCCGCGAGGCCGAGGACAAGCTGCAGGCCTACGCCCGCGAGCTGCAGCGCAGCAACCGCGAGCTGCAGGACTTTGCCTACGTGGCCTCGCACGACCTGCAGGAGCCGCTGCGCAAGATCCAGGCGTTCGGCGACCGGCTGGCCACGCGCGCGGGTGCCGCGCTCGACGAGCAGGGGCGCGACTACCTGGCACGCATGCGGAGCGCCGCCGCGCGGATGCAGGGGCTGATCCAGGACCTGCTGGCGTATTCGCGGGTGGGCACCCGGCCGCAGCCGTTCGTGCGCGTGAACCTGTACCCGCTGGCGCACGAGGCGGTGAGCGACCTGCAGGTGCGCATCGCCGCCACGGGCGGCCGCGTCTACGTCGGTCCGCTGCCCACGGTGGAGGCGGACCTGACGCAGATGAGGCAGCTGCTGCTGAACCTGGTGGGCAACGCGGTGAAGTTCCATCGGCCCGGCGTGCCCCCGGTGGTGCGGGTGAAGGGGCGGCTGCTCCCGGCCGACGAGGCGCCGGCGCGGCCGGATGTCCTTTCCTGGGCCGAGGTGACGGTGGCCGACGAGGGGATCGGGTTCGACGAAAAGTACCTGGACCGCATCTTTTCGCCCTTTCAGCGCCTTCACGGGCGCGGCGAGTATGAGGGCACGGGAATGGGGTTGGCCATCTGCCGGCGCATCGCCGAGCGGCACGGCGGCACCCTTACGGCCCAGAGCCAGCCGGGGCGCGGCTCCGCGTTCATCATCCGCATTCCCGCCCTTCGGGCGGCGCAGCAGGAGGCCTGACTCCATGACGCCCGACCCCATGACCCCTGTGCAGGGGAGCCGCGTGTTGATCCTGATGGCCGACGACGACGCCGACGACCGGCTGCTGGCCTCCGACGCCCTGGCCGAGGCGCGGCTGAACAACGAGCTGCGCTTCGTGGAAGACGGCGAGGAGCTGATGGACTACCTGAACCGGCGCGGCCGGTGGTCGGCCCCGGGCGCCGCCCCCCGCCCGGGGCTGATCCTGCTCGACCTGAACATGCCCCGAAAGGACGGCCGCGAGGCGCTGCGCGAGATCAAGGCCCATCCCGAGCTGCGCCGCATTCCCGTGGTGGTGCTCACCACCTCCCGCGCGGAAGAGGACGTGCTGCGCAGCTACGACCTGGGCGCCAGCTCGTTCATCTCCAAGCCCGTGACCTTCGGCGGGCTGGTGAGCGCCATGAAGGCGCTGGGGCGCTACTACATCGAGATCGTGGAGCTGCCCCCCGCGGCCGGGGAGGGGGAATGAGCCCCGAGACACTGCGCGTGCTGCTGGTGGAGGACGACGAGGACGACTTCGTCCTGACCCGCGCCCTGCTTTCGGAGGCGCGGGGGGTGAAGTTCCAGCTGCAGTGGGCGCCCACGGTGGAAGACGGGCTCGCCGCCCTGCGCGACGGGGCGTTCGACGCCGTGCTGCTGGACTTTTACCTGGGCGGGGCCAGCGGGCTGGACTTCCTGGACCGCCTGACGAGCCGCGCGGCCACCCCGCCGGTGCTGCTGCTGACCGGCGTGGGCGACGACGGGGTAGACATGGCCGCCATGCGCGCCGGCGCGGCCGACTTCCTGGTGAAGAGCGAGATCACCCCGCTGCTGCTGGAGCGGGCCGTGCGCTACGCCGTGCAGCAGCACCGCTCCGAGCAGGCGCTGCGCGAAAGCGAGGAGCGCTTCCGGCAGCTGGCCGAAAACATCGGCGCGGTGTTCTGGCTGTACGACCTGGCCCAGGAGCGCACCGTGTACGTGAGCCCCGCGTACGAGCGCATCTGGGCCCGCACCATCGACGAGCTGTACGCCGACTCCGGCGTGTGGCTGCGGTCCCTGCACCCCGACGACACCCAGGCCCTGGCGGGCGTCATGGGCACGGTGGAGCCGTACGAGGTGGAGTACCGCATCGTCCGCCCCGATGGCGATTTCCGCTGGATCCGCGACCGGGGCTTTCCCATCCGTGACGCGCACGGCGCCGCCTTCCGCACGGCCGGCATCGCCGAAGACATCACCGAGCGGCGCGCGGCCCAGGACACGCTGGCCAGCCGCGAGGCGTACTTCCGCGCGCTGATGGAGAATGCACAGGACCTGGTGGTGAGCCTGGACCTGGAGGGCAAGGTGCGCGACCACAGCCCCTCGGTGGAGCGGCTGCTGGGCTACACCTACGACGAGCTGCACGAGCGCAACATTTTCGAGCTCATCCACCCCGAAGACGTGGGCGAGGTGCTGAACGCGTTCATGTCCATCCTGGGCCAGCCGGGCGCCTCGGTCACGCGCGAGTACCGCATCCGGATGGCGGATGGCGGGTGGCGCATCCTGGAAAGCACGGGCTACAACCTGGTCGAGCACCCGGCCGTCCGCGCCGTGGTGGTGAACTCGCACGACGTCACCGACCGGCGCCAGGCGGAGGAAGAGCTGCGCGCGAGCGAGGAGCAGCTTCGCCAGTCGCAGAAGCTGGAGGCGGTGGGGCGCCTGGCCGGCGGCATCGCCCACGACTTCAACAACCTGCTGACGGCCATCCAGGGCAACGCCGAGATGCTGCTGATGGAGGCGCCGGAAACGGGGCCGCTGCGCGAAGACCTGATGGAGATCAAGCGCGCCTCCATCCGCGCCGCGGGGCTCACGCGGCAGCTGCTGGCGTTCAGCCGCAAGCAGATGCTGGCGCCCAAGGTGCTGGACCTGAACGCCAGCGTGCGGGAGATGGAGCGCATGCTGGCCCGGCTGCTGGGAGAGGACGTCGCCCTCGTCACCCGGCTGGGCGCCCACGCGTCGCGGGTGAGGGCAGACCCCGGCCAGCTGGAGCAGGTGATCATGAACCTGGCGGTGAACGGGCGCGACGCCCTGCCGCGCGGGGGCTCGCTGGTGATCGAGACCGCCGACACGCGGCTGACCGAAGAAGACTCGCGCCGCTACCCGTACTCCGTGGTCCCCGGCCCGTACGTGCAGCTGACGGTGTCGGACGAGGGGGTGGGGATGGAGCCGGAGGTGCTGGCCCGCGTCTTCGAGCCGTTCTTCACCACCAAGGAGCCGGGGCACGGCACGGGGCTGGGGCTTTCGACGGTGTACGGCATCGTCAAGCAGAGCGGCGGGTACGTGTGGGTAGAAAGCGAGCCCGGCCGCGGCACCACCTTCCGGGTGTTCCTGCCCGCGGTCAATGCCGAGCCCGACCGCCTGGAGCCGGTGCTGCACGCGCTGGACGACGGCGGCCCGCGATCGGCCACCATCCTGCTGGTGGAAGACGAGGACGCGGTGCGCACGCTGGCCCGCAAGATCCTGGAGCGCAAAGGGTACCTGGTGCTCGACGCGCGCTGCCGCGCCGACGCGCGACACGCGTTCGAGCAGGCGGGCGGCCGCATCGACCTGCTGCTGACCGACGTGGTGATGCCCGAGGGAAGCGGCCGCGAGCTGGCTGAGGAGCTGCTGGCCGTTTCGCCGGGGCTGCGGGTGGTGTTCATGTCGGGCTACACCGACGACGCCCTGATCCGCCATGGCGTGCTGGAAAGCCGCTTCCGGCTGATCCAGAAGCCGTTCACCCCCGACGCGCTGTGGACCGCGGTGAGTGAGGCGCTGGAGAAGGGAAGTGCGTGAGTGCGTGAGTGCGGAAGTGCGTTAGTGAATCCCTTCCGCACTAACGCACTCACGCACTGTCTTTCTGCACTGTCTTTTCTGCAGTCCGTTTGTCGTTTTGACCGACGTAAACTGGTACGCGCGTTGCCTTTGCACGGGGCGGCCGCGCGGGCGGGGTGCCTGCGCGACGTGCGTGAACCAACCGTCGGCCCGCTGGGGCTACACAAACCGGAGGAACGACAGATGACGATGTATTCCACCACTCGCTTCAACGACCCGCTCGACCAGCTGTTCACCAACTTCATGGGCGGGCGGCAGGGCAACGGCGCCACCCTGATGCGCGCGCCCGAGACGGACGTCGTCGAGACCGAGCGCGAGATCCGCGTGGTCACCGAGATGCCGGGCCTCAAGCGCAACGCCATCGAGATCGACGTCGAGAACAACGTCCTCACCATCCGCGGCGAAAAGCGCGAGGAGCGCACCGAGGGCGAGAAGGGCCGGTTCCACCTGGCCGAGCGCCGCTACGGCACCTTCACCCGCTCGTTCGTGCTGCCGCGCGACGTCGACAGCGAGGCCATCCAGGCCACCTTCGAGGACGGCGTGCTCACCGTCGTCGTCCCCAAGAGCGAAAAGGCCCGCCGCCGCAAGATCCAGATCGGCGGCGAGGGCGGCCAGCAGCAGATCGGCGTGGAGACGGGCGAGCACGAGTCGCAGGCCGCCTGATCTCCGCCAGGCGCCAGGGGAATTTCTCCTGACAGCCGGATAGACGAGGCCCGCCGTGGACGGTTCCACGGCGGGCCTTCGTGCGTCCGGCGCGAGGGGTCAGCTCTTCGCTTGCGGCTCCACGCGCGGCACGGTGCGCAGGTACATCCACATGGCGCGCATCTCGTCGTCCGTCATCCTGCCGACCGCCTTCCACGGCATCTGGGGGTCGATGGCGGAGCCGTCCGGGCGCTTGCCCTCGCGCATCGCCCTGAACCAGTCGGCCTCGCTCCACGCGGCGATCGGCCCGCCGGGGGTGATATTCGGCGCTGGCAGGCCGTGGCCGGGGCCCCCACCCAGGCTGGGTGTGTGGCACCCCACGCACCCGCCCACGCTCACCAGGTACTGCCCGTACTCGCGCGTAACGCCCTGCGGCGGAACCCGGCGGGTACGGGGCGCGTGGTCGATGATCTCGGCGGGCAGGGGAAGCTGGCGCGTGGCGAGCAGCACATGCCCCAGCGGACCCACCCTGGACGGGGCGAGCTCCCGGTCCACGGGCGGAACCGTACGGAGGTAGGCGATGACCGCGGCGACGTCCTCGTCGCTCAGGTGCTGGAATTCGTCCGACGGCATGATGAGCAGGGCGCGCTTGTCGGAGCGCACGCCGTGGCGGATGGCTGCCTCGAGCTGCGCGTCGGTGTAGCGGGGCAGCACGCCGCCCTTGCCCGCGGTAAGGTTTGGGGCGATCAGCACGGCCATGGGCATGCCGTCGATGAATACCGTTCCACCGAGGTCCTGGCCATGGCACTCGGTGCACTTGGAAACGGCGGTGGCCACGTGCTTGCCCCGCGCCACCTGCGCCGGGTCGCGCGTGATGTTCAGCGACGCTGCCGCGACGTCCCACTGCTGGTTGAGCCGCTTCTTGCTGGCGCCGTACGCCACGGCCAACGCCACCAGCAGCAGGACCACAAGCCCGCCAAGGCCCATGCCCAAACGCTTCATCCACTTCTTCATCGAGCGGTTTCCTCCGGAGGGTCCTGCGGGGTGGGATGCCGGATGGCCGGCGGGGGAGCGGGGGGCGGGCGCGGGGGACTGCTACGCCGGCGAAGTGCAGAAGGGTAATCGCGTGTTCCGCCCCGGTCAAGGAAAATCTGACGGGCGATCCCGTACGAACATTGGACAGAGCGGGCGCCCCGGCGGGCTCTTTCCGAACGTTCGCCGCTTTGGCGCACTACTTCGACAGACGGACGGCGCTGCGCGACAAAGATACGCGCGCTCACCCAGGTCCGCGTCACGCGTCCTCAGACGCACACAACCTTCGTGCGCCGCGGTGGGGTGAAGGTAAACACGTCGTCTGGAATGCCGACGTCGAAGCGTACCTCGCCCGCGGCAAAGCTCCCTGCTTCCTCGCCATCGACGATTCCGGCCACCCGGAGCAGGACATCATGCCGCCCGTCGACCAGCACCTCGTACTCATCAACGCCGTCCCAGAGCCCCGGTCCGGAACCGTCCGTCCGTGCCGCTCGTAACCGCACCGCTTCCCGTCCCACATACACCTGCTTCCCCACGACGGAGAGCTCCCAGTTACCGGCCAGGAATGATCGCGCGACCAGAGGAACGAGTTCCATCCGGTTCTCCAGGGTCGGCAATTCGTATCGGATCCGCGGCTGGACCAGGGATCTCAGCCGCGGCCACTGCCTTCCGGGGCGTTGATTCGTGTACAGGGTATGCAACGCGGAGACGTACGAGGCCGACAGGGTGTCGCAAACGATGCTGATCATGCGGCCACCGTTTTCCCACACGATGTCGTCGCGCCAGCAGGACGGCTTTCGCCACCAGATCAGCCACTCGTGCCGGAACCGCTGGCTCACTTCGGCTGCAGCCGCGACCCCATCCGGCACGATGGCAGCCATCGTTCCTGACGCGACCAGGTCTGCCATTTCGGGGTTGGCCCGCTGGAACGCGCGCGCGAGGAGAACCGGGTCGTATTCCACATGGCAGTGCATGGAAAGCGTGCTGAATCCTGTGCCTGCCGGCCGGAGCCAATCCCGTGGGTTGTGCTGCATTTCCGCCTCGAAGCTGGTCGGAGTGGGCGTTGCCGTACCCGCGGGCCGGTAACAGGAGAAAGAGGATTCATCCGGTGTTCGCTCGCACGTACTCCGCGCTCTCACCCACGGATGAGTCAGTCGGTTCTTGCTCTTCAGGCGCCGGGCCTTCCCACTCGCCGCCCCCGATATTGCCTCCCCCCGCAGGGTTCGCCGATTTCCGATTGCAGCTCGTAGGGCTGGCACTCCGACACTGTGGTTACGTAGCCGTCGTACTCCACCGCGGGTGACGTTGTGAACGGATCCGCGGTGGTGGCAACCGGCCCTGTCACGGACGTGCGCCGGCCTTGGCGCGGCGCGGCTGGAGTTGCACGGCCGTTCGCGAAATGTTCGTTGAACCACGGGGCGGTAGCGGGAGTCGCGGGAATCTGACACGCTACGCGCCCCTTCGGTTGCGGCTACTCCGTGATCTCACCTCATTGTCACTCTCGCCCCGGCCGGTACCGCCGCACCGTCGCGCGTTCCACGTCCGCCTCGGTGAAGGCGACCGGCTTCATGCGGTTGGTGGCGAACATGGCGGCCTGGTCGCCGTGGTGCGGCGAGCCGGGCCGGCTGCTCTCGCCGTATGCCAGTACGCTGTAGGCGCGCACCGGAGTGGTGAACTCTACCGCGAGCACCCACCCATCGCCCCCGACGACGGTACGCGTTCCATCCGGTTCCTCGCGAAAGTTCAGCACGCGGAAGCAGCCCAGGAACCCGCTGCACCCGCCCACGGGCACGTCCACCGAGCCGTGGCGCACGCGGTGGACGGTGCCCCACGCCACGTCCGCGCTGCCATACTTCCGCTGCACCTCGGCGACGGCCCAGGCGAACGCTTCGGCCGCGCGCCGCGGGTCTCCCAGGCCGCGGGGGGTGTCCAGGGGCTCGGCGGCGGTCCACGCCCGGGCGAAGAGCGCCGCGGCGGGGACGGGAAAGCCCACCGAGGCGGCGCTGGGCGGGGCCTGCGGGCCCGTCCGCACGTATCGCCACCACCACGTTTCGAAGAGCACGCCGCCGCGGCTTTCCGCCGCCGCCGTGTTGTCCCAGCGCTCCAGCACGGCGGCGGCCTGGGCGACCTCCGGCGTGGGCTGGGCGGCGCGCACGGCCCGCAGCAGGTCGTCCTTCACGCGGTCGGCAAGGATCATCCGCATGCTGTGCTTGGCGGCCACCACGTCTTCCAGTGAAAATTTCCGGTCGTTGTGAAGCAGCTCCAGCGAGTGCTGGCTGCGCAGCCGCAGCTCCGCGCCGCCGGGAAAGTAGGCGGGATAGTCCTCGCGCCGCAGGGGCTGGTGCAGGTTGGTGAGGTACGGTGGATCGTTCTCGTTGCGCACGTATCCGCCGCGCGGATTGAGCACCTGCGGAAGCGAGTCGAAGGCGACCACGCGCGTCCACACGTCCGTGCTCCGCGTGGCGGGAATCGCGGTCGTGTCGCCGCCGGAAGGATGCGGCAGGGCCGGGTGGGTGGCGTTCCACACGTAGTAGATGTTCCCGTCGCGGTCCGCGTATGTGAGGTTGGAGGTCACCCGCGCCCGCATGCGCACGGCGTTCGTCCACTCGGTGCGGTTGCGGGCCCGCATCATCTTCAGGAACTGCTCGCCGCCCCGGAACTCGTCCTCGCCCGCGGCCCGCACCACGTAGATCTTTCCGCCGCCGCGATGGATGACGGGCCCCAGCGGCGTCGTCCAGCTTTCGCGCGTCACCGTGCCCACCCCCGGGCCGTTGGCGAACTCCACCGTTTCCGTCTCGCGCCGCAGGGGGACGGAGCCGCCGTCGAAGAGGTAGTGGTCGGGACGGGTGGGATCCACCTCCAGCGCGTAGATCTCTTCCAGGTCCGGCGCGTTGTTGGTGGTCGCCCAGCCCAGGTACGGGTTGAAGCCGCCAACCAGCACGATGGGCCCGCCCAGCCGGAAGTCGCCGTAGAAATCCAGCTGCCCGGGCACCGTCACGTGCGCCTCGTAGTAGCCGGCGGACCACGCCAGGTGCGGATTGCGCAGCAGGATGGCGCGCCCGGACCGGGTGCGGCTGGGCGCCAGCGCCCATGCGTTGGAGCCGTCCTCCGCGCCCGGGGCCTGCGGATCGCCCTCCGCCCCCGGCTGCGCGGCCCCGCCCCGCGGCGTCTCGCCGCGGACGCGGTTCAGGAAGCGCCGGACGTCGGGGCCGCCCCCGCCCATCCCCTGCGCGTGCACGTCGTGGCCGCTGAACGTGGGCGTCACCCACGCAGGAAACTCGGAGCGGTGAAGCTCCACGTAGCGGTTCACCCCGGCGGCGAACCCGTCGTACATGTCGCGCGTGTCGGCATCCAGGAGGGGATAGGTCGCCACGGCCCGCCGGTGCACGGGGCGGAAATCGAAGTCCGATTCCAGGCTGTCGGCACCGTAGCGCAGCGCCAGCTCGCCCCGCGCCCGCACCAGGCCCTGCACGATGCGCATGCCGTGGTCTTCCAGCTGCACCCAGCCCAGCCCGAAGCCCGCCGCGCGGAAGTTCTCCGCCCGGATGTGCGGCACGCCGTACGCCGTGCGGCGGATCTCCACCTGGTCCGCCAGGCTCGCCTGCGCGGCCGCGGCGGGTGCGTACGCGGCGAGCGCGAAGGCGGCCAGCGCCCATCGCGGCGTGGAAAGCTTCATCGGTCGATCCTCGGGAGGGGTGGGGCTGTAGCGGCCGGAACGTGCATCTTGTGCATCGCCACGCGCTTCCGCAATGTCAGGTGTTTCCCGCCCGCGACCCGGACCCGTGCCGGGGGTTGATCCATCGTCGCTCTGCCCTTCTCCCTGGAACCACCCCATGCCCTTCGGCACGATCACCCGGCGGCTCCTGGCCGGCGCGGCGCTTCTCGCGGCCCTTCCGCTGCACGCGCAGACCCCGTACGACCTGATCATCCGCAACGGGCGGGTGCTGGACGGCACCGGCAACCCGTGGTACCGGGCGGACGTCGCCATCCGGGGCGACCGCATCGTGGCCGTCGGCGACCTTTCCGGACAGCGCGCGGCGCGGGAGATCGACGCATCGGGGCTGTACGTGGCCCCGGGCTTCATCGACGTGCACACCCACGCGGGCGAGGGGCTGGCGACGGCGGCGCTCAGCCACGGGCAGCCGCTGCTGGCGCAGGGGATCACCACGGTGCTGGTGAACCCCGACGGGGGCGGGGCGACGGACGTGGCCCGCCAGCGCGCGGAAATGCAGGCGCACGGCATCGGCGTGAACGTCGCGCAGATGGTGCCGCACGGCTCGGTGCGGTCGCGGGTGATGGGGATGGCCGACCGCGCGCCCACCCCCGCCGAGATGGACCAGATGCGCGCGCTGGTGCGGGCCGGGATGGAGGAGGGGGCGTTCGGCCTGTCGACGGGGCCCTGGTACGCGCCAGGGAGCTTCGCGAAGACGGAGGAGCTGATCGACCTGTCCCGGATCGTCTCCGGCTACGGGGGCGCCTATTCCAGCCACATCCGCGACGAGGCAGACTACAACGTGGGGCTGGTGGCGGCGGTGGACGAGGTGATCCGCATTGGGCGCGAGGCGCGGCTTCGCGTGGTGGCCACGCACCTCAAGGCGCTGGGGCCGCGGGTGTGGGGCTACTCCGGCGCGCTGGTCAGCCGCATCGACCGGGCGCGTGCCGAGGGGGTCGAGGTGTTCGCGGACCAGTACCCGTACACCGCGTCAGCCACCTCGCTGAGCGGCGCGCTGGTGCCGCGGTGGGCGCTGGCGGGCGGCGACACGGCCCTCCAGCGCCGCATCGGGGATCCCGCGGAGCGCGCCCGGCTGCGGGTGGAGGTGCTCGACAACCTGGACCGGCGCGGCGGGGCAGACCGCATCCAGTTCCGCCGCCACCGCGCGGACCCCACGATCGAGGGCAGGACGCTGCTGTGGGTGGCCCAGCGCGGGGGGGTGGAGCCGGTGGACGCGGTGCTGGAGCTGCTGCGCACCGGCAACCCGGGCGTCGTTTCGTTCAACATGCTCGACGCCGACGTGGACCTGCTGATGCGGCAGCCGTGGATGATGACCTCGTCCGACGGCGACCTGGTGCCGATGGGCGAGGGCGTTCCCCACCCGCGCTCGTACGGCACCTACCCGCGCAAGATCCGCGAGTACGTGGTGGAGCGCGGGGTGATGGACCTGGCCGCCGCCATCCGCAGCATGACGTCGCTTCCCGCCACGGTGTTCCGCATCCCCGGCCGCGGCACGCTGCGCGAAGGTGCGGCGGCCGACGTGGTGGTGTTCGACCTGGCCCGCGTGAACGATCCGGCGACGTTCAGCGATCCGCACAAGCTGGCGGAGGGGATGGTGCACGTGCTGGTGAACGGCCGGCCGGCGGTTGACCAGGGCCGCTTCTCATCCCAACTGCACGGGCGGGTGCTCTCGCTTCGCCTGCACCCTGGACGTGGCCACTGATCCAGCAGGAGTGGGGCGGCCGCGAGCTGCACGGGCGAATGAATTCGCTGCAACGACCACACGAAGTCCGCCTTCGCGGACTGGCTTGCTCGGGTGGCTGTTTGGGTATCGTGCGCGACCTTGCTTTGGCCGGTCGGTGCGTCTGGGGCTCAGGATGGATAGCGTCGCGCTTCGTCTGGATAAGACGCACCGAACTGGTGTGTACCCCCTCTCCCACGCTGTTTGTGGGAGAGGGTGGACGAGCCTAAGCGAGGACGGGTGAGGGCCCCACGGCAGCCGAGGCCTCGGGTTGGTGGCCGCCTGCGCCCGCACGGGAACCGAAAACCCAAATCGTTGTACCGGATGATGTTGCGCCGCGGCCCTCACGTACGGCCGCGGCTTCTGTTTGGGGATGCGATGATGACGACGACCAACAACGACTACCTGGTGCGCGCCACCGCGCTGAACGAGCGCGTGCGCGCCTTTGCGCTGAACGCCACCGGCGTGGTGAACGAGCTTCAGCGCCGCCACGACACCTATCCGGCCGTCACCGCCGCCCTCGGGCGCACGGCCATGGGCGCGCTGCTGCTTTCGGCGTCGGCGCTCAAGGAAGAGGAGCACGCCCTGACCGTGGACGTGCGCGGCAACGGGCCGGTGCGCCGCATCCTGGTGACGGCCAACGGCCGCGGCGAGGTGCGCGGGTTCGTCGGCAACCCGCATGCGCACGCCGATCACCACGCCAGCGGCAAGCTGAACGTGGCGGGCGTGGTGGGCACCGACGGCTACGTGTCGGTGACGCGCGACCTGGGAATGCGCGAAACCTACCAGGGGATGGTGGAGCTGCTTTCGGGCGAGATCGGCGAAGACCTGGCGTACTACATGTACAAGAGCGAGCAGACGCCGTCCGCCGTTGGCATCGGCGTGTTCGTGAACCCCGACCTGACGGTGGACGCGGCGGGCGGATACATGGTGCAGCTGCTTCCCGGCGTTTCGGACGAAGAGATCGTGGAGATCGAGCAGCGCGCGGCGGCGCTTCCCCATCCCACCACCATGATCCGCCAGGGCACCACCCCCGAGCAGATCCTGGACATGCTGTTTCCCGAGGGCTACACCTTCGGCGACCGCTATCCCATCTCGTTCAACTGCCCCTGCTCGCGGCAGCGGTTCGAGGGCGCCATCGTAAGCCTGGGCAGCGGCGAGATCCAGCGGATCATCGACGAAGAAGACCAGCCCTACACCGAGGTGGTGTGCCACTTCTGCAACGAGGCGTACCACTTTTCGCCGCACGAGATGCAGGGCATCCTCGATCGATCCCGCGACTGATTCGCTGGCTCCGTCAAACGGCGGTTTCACACAGAGGACGCAGAGAAAAGGGAGAGGACGCAGAGAACTGAACGTTGTTCTCTGCGTCCTCTCTTTCATCTCTGCGCCCTCTGCGTGAGGCTCTTGTCAGAATCTTCCCCACACGAAAGTCGGCTCCGCCATACTTCTGCCGATTGGAGAATCCGCAAAAGTATGGCGGGCGTTCCTCCGTGCGCTGACGGTCCGCAGATGGCTGCACTCGTAGGTTTCTCGGCGTTCACCCGCGGTGTGCGGGTCGCAAACCCGATCGAGAAAGCAAGCAGCCATGAGCGCCCAGAACATCACCGACAAGCCCGCCACCCCTTCGCGGCGCGATTTCCTGCGCGTGGCCTCGCTCGGCATCGCGGTGCCGGTGGCCACGGCGGCGCTCGCCGCCTGCAAATCCGAGGAGGCTCCCAAGCCCGCGGCGGCCGCCGCCCCCGCCGCGGGGCCGCACGCCGACAGCAACCACAGCGGCGGCACCACCGCGGCCCATCCGCGCACCCCGGCCGAGATTCGCGCCGCGGCCGACGAGATGGACAAGCACCACGAGGCCGGCATCAAGTCGTTCCCGGCCAAGACCGAGGGCAAGGGCAACCAGATCCTTCAGCCCCGGGTGGAGAACGGGGTGAAGGTGTTCGAGATCACCGCGTCCAAGCTGCAGTGGGAGATCGAGCCCGGAAAGCTCGTGGAGGCCTTCGCCTACAACGGCCAGGTGCCCGGTCCCCAGATCCGCGTCACGGAAGGCGACAGGGTGCGCGTGATCATCAAGAACCAGCTGGAGCAGTCCACCGCCGTGCACTTCCACGGCGTAATCACGCCCAACGACCAGGACGGCGTGCCCTTCATCACGCAGCCGCCCATCAAGCCGGGCGATACGTACACGTACGAGTTCACCGCGAAGAATGCGGGCTCGCACATGTACCACTCGCACCACAACGCGGCCGAGCAGGTGGGCAAGGGGCTGCTGGGCGCCTTCCTCATCCTCCCCCGCCGGCCGCGCGCCATCGAACGCGCCGACGTGGACTACGTGATGGTGATCAACGACGGCAGCCACGGCTACACGCTCAACGGCAAGAGCTTTCCCGCCACGGAGCCCATCGTGTGCAAGCTGGGCCAGCGGGTGCGCGTGCGCTTCATGAACGAGGGGATGATGATTCACCCCATGCACCTGCACGGCATGCACATGACGGTGATCGACAAGGACGGCTACCCGCAGCCGATGCCGTGGAAGTGCGATACGCTGAACGTGGCGCCGGGCGAGCGCTGGGACGTGATGATCGAGGCCGACAACCCCGGCGTGTGGGCCTTCCACTGCCACATCCTGCCGCACGCCGAAACGCCCAACGGCATGTTCGGCATGGTGACGGCGCTGATCGTGGAGAAGTAGGAAACGAACTGCAGTTTCACGCAGAGGACGCAGAGAAGACAGAGAGGACGCAGAGAACATCGTTCGGTTCTCTGCGTCCTCTCCCTTTTCTCTGCGCCCTCTGCGTGATGCTCTTCTACGATCCTTCAGCCGCGTGGGCGGATGCGCACGGTGACGTCGGCGCTGCGGATGATGGTTTCGCCGGTGCGCGGATCGGTGCTCACGTTCACCGGCGCGCCGCGCACTTCCACCTGGGCGTCGCCCACGTTGCCGGAGTAGCGCAGGCGCCCGGCCTCGGAGCCGCCGGCGCGGGGAGCGCGCCCGGCGTCGGGGCGCCGCAGGGCCGCCATCGTGGCCTGGTGCGACTGGCCGCCGCGCGTGTACGTCCACCGTACCTGCTGGCCCGGCTGGATGGCCCCGAACCGCCGCCATCCCGCCTCGCTGGTCAGCGGCACGCCGTCCACGTGCGTCAGCCGGTCGCCGCGGCGCATTCCGGCGCGCGCAGCCGGGGTGCCGGGCTCCACGCTCACCACGCTGGGCGTTTCGCGAAAGCGAAAGCTGCGCACCCCGTTGTTCTCGCTGATCCCGCAGTTGTTGCACCGCATCCCGAACCCGAACCACCCGTCGGGCATGATCTCCGGCGGCGGCGGCGGCGCCGGAGGGGCAGGCGGAGCCGGGGGCGCGTCGGGTGCGTGCGGAGCGTCGGGTGCGCGCGGGGCAGCCGGCGCGTGCGGCGGCGTGGGCGGATGCTCCCCTCGCACGGCGCCCGGCCGCGGGGGTGCGGGAGGCCGGGGCGGCGCGCCCGGTGCACGAGGCGCGGGTGGAGCGTGGGCTGCGGGAGGACGCGGGGGAGTGGGGGGGCGCGGAGGCGTCGGCAGCCGCATGCACCGCTCGCCCGCGGTAACGGTCACGTCCTGCACCCGTCCGCCACGACGAACCGAGAGCCGCACGCGCTCGCCGGGGTCGATGGACGAGTAGCGCCGCCCGCCTTCACGGGTGGTGATCAGCTGCCCGTCCACCGCCACCAGCACGTCGCCGTCGCGCAGCGGCCCGTTCGCACGGACACCGCTGATCCGGGGCTCGCCCTCGAACGTGGTGTGGGCGTGTCCATCGTCGATGCGCGTGGAGATGGGTGCCCCGCTCATCCCGGTGAATCCCAGGTCCGCCACCCGCACGCCGCGGCCGTTCTCGCCACAGCCGCCCGCCTGCGCACCGCAGGGTGCCGACGCCAGCATCGTCGCGGCCACCATCGCCGCCGCAAATCCATATCTCGAGCTCATGGGATCATCCCCGTGTGTCGTTGGTTTTCAGAACCAGACCACGCGCTGCTTGTCGCCCGCTGCGGCCTTGGTGGTGTCGGCCTTCTGGAACCCCGCCAGGACGGCGCTGGCCACCGGATCGTCCGGGGCGATCCGCACCAGCTCGTCCGCCGCCGCGCGAAGCATCTGCACGGCCACCTCCCGCCCCTGCGCCGCGTGGGCCCCGCTGTCCCGCGTCGTCGCCAGCTTCGACAGCGCCTGCACGTACGCCGTCCCCGTCTGCTGCACCAGCATGGCCGTGTTGCGGGAGTTCTCCGCCTGCACGGCGCTCACCACCTCGGCCGTGGCGCGCGTGCCCATCCATTGCCCCACGGCCATGCCGCTGGCGAACAGCGCCAGGCTGGCCGCCACCGCCCCGCCCAGCCACGAGGCGGGAAGGCGGCGGATTCCCCGGCGCGGCGCCGCGGCCTCGATCACCCCGTGCTCGCGCAGGGCCCGTACGGTGCGCTCTTCCAGCAGCCGCCCCGGCTGGCGCTCGCGGGGCAGGTCCTGCAGCGCGCTCCGCAGCTCGGGCGGCAGTTCGTCGTCGTCGTGATGGTCAGGCGTGCTCATGTCGTCCCTCGTGTACGGGCTCCAGCATGCGCCGGAGCGCCCTGCGTGCATGGGAGAGCTGGCTCTTGGACGTGCCGGGCGCGATGCCCAGCCGCTCCGCGATCTCGTCGTGCGTGAAGCCCTCGACGTCGTACAGCACCAGCACGGCGCGCTGTCCCGCGGGGAGCAGGGCGATCGCCCGCTCCAGGTCGATGCGGTCGCCATCGCTGGGAGGCGGGCGGAAGGGCTCGGGCGTCCCCGGCTCCATCGGCAGCTCCCACCGCCCCTGCTTCCGCAACAGCCCGCGCGCCACGTTCAGCCCGATTCCCGTCAGCCAGGTGCCGAACGCCGCCTCCCAGCGGAAGGTGGGCAGCGCCTCGGTGGCGCGGATCCACGTTTCCTGCACCACGTCCTCGGCGTCGTGCTCCGCGCCGCCCACGATGCGCAGCACGAACTGGAACAGCCGCGGCGTGTGGCGGGTGTACAGCTCGCGAAAGGCACGTTCGTCCCCCCGGAGGAGAAGCGCCTGTGCGAGCGCATGGTCGGGTACCGCGGGCGTTTCGGCTCTCATGCGATACTGAGTGGCGCGGCGCGCGGGATTGGTTGCATCGGGGAAGTGCGTTAGTGCAGAAGGACGGAGGCGAGGTACGGTATTCATCCGCGGCTGCGGCCTTCGACACCCCTTCCGCGGATCGGTCGGTCAGCCTACTGTCCAGCATCACACGAGCGATCACCCTTGACGGCATCGCAGAATGGAATCTGACGCCGTTCACCAACTCGGACCTCAGCCTCCGAGCAGGCTAGTCACGCGCGACGAGGCATGGCTGTGGGGCGATAACCTTGTGCGCGAATCGATGCGGCGTGCATTCGGTGAAGCGGAACGTGGCGAGTTCGTTGACCTTGGCTCATTTTCGAGGTTCATCGACAGCAAGGCAGCTGGATAAGGTCTCCCCCTCCCCTGCGAAGCGGGGGACTGGGGCCGGGGGGAGGGGGCTCCCAAGGCATGCACCGGCACTCCATCGTACCCCGGCTGCAGTTCTCCCCTCTCCCGGCGCAGTTTGCCGGGGGAGGGGCTGGGGGAGGGGCCCCCCACGGACGCGTCTCGGGCTTGGGTGCTCGCTATCGCGCCCAGGCTGAAAAGTGGCGCAGGCTAGATCCATCGGCGCGCAAAGAATGAGGTACGGGCCGGTCCAGTGCGCCTGCGCCTCAGGATGACACCGCGTTCCCGCCGTCACACGTTCCGCCACACGGGCGTTCTCCATGCGACAGTGATCGAACCACTCGCGCCAGAGAGACCCCATGAATCTGCTTCGTCGTACCGCCGCCATCGCATCCATCGTGACGCTTTCCGCGTGCTCCGGCAACCCGACCCTCGCGGACGAGGAGGCGCGGATGGAAAGGAGCCGGCAGGTGTGGAACGCGCAGGGCATAGACGACTACCGCATGACCGTCAGGATCACCGGCGGGCTGCTCGGCGGCTCGGCACTTGTCGAGGTTCGGGACGGCGTTCCCGTTTCCGTGCAGCCGGCGGAGGGCGGGCCGCAGCACCTTCCCATGTCTGCCTTCGCGCGCTACGACACCGTCGAGGAGCTGTTCGCCGTCCTGGAGCAGGCGTTCGACACCGGCGCCGACGACGTGGACGCAACCTACGACGCCACCCTGGGCCTGCCGCTGCTCGCCGCCATCGATCCCATGGAGAACGCCATCGACGAAGAGCACGGGTTCCTGGTCGAGGGCTTCACGAAGCTGTAGCCCGGCGTGGGGAAACGAGAACGGGGACGCACGATCACCATCGCGCGTCCCCGTTCGCCGTTCCCTCCCGCGGATCAGAGCGTGTGGAAGCGCGCCTTGATCTCGTTCACCAGCTCGATGTAGCCCGGACGTGTGCGGATGTCCGGCTGCCACGCCAGGTCGCGCTCGATCAGGTCGATCGTTTCCACGATGCGCGCGCCGGGGATCGCGTTGCCTGCCGCGTCGCGGTCGCGCCCCATCAGCCAGATGGTGTCGGAGACGGCAACCGCGGCGGAGACGTCGTGCGTCACCACGATGATGGTGTTGTGGTCGTGCGTGCGGCTGACCTCCAGGATCAGCTTCTGCACGTTCTCCTGCTGGATCACGTCCAGGCCTGAGAACGGCTCGTCCATCACCAGGTACAGCTCGGAGCACAGCAGCTGCTGCGCGATGGCCACGCGCTGCCGCTGCCCGCCCGAAAGCTGGAGCGGAAACTTTTCCGCGTGCGCCGCCAGGCCGAAGCGCTCCAGGTACTTCATCGACGCCTCGTGCGCCTGCTTGCGGTCCATCCCCGCCTGGCGCGCGGCGATCACCAGGTTGCCCAGCACCGAGCGGTGCTCGAACAGCACGTAGTTCTGTGCCACCACGCCCACCAGGCCCGGCGCCGCGGGAACGCCCTTGTCACCTACCTTCACCGTGCCCTTGTCGGGGCGCAGCAGTCCGGCGAGGACGTGGAAGAGCGTGGTCTTGCCCACGCCCGACGGCCCCAGCAGCCCCACCACCTGCCCCTGCTGCATGCCGGGGCGAACGAGGTCGAGCACCTGCGCGTTCAGGTCGCGCAGCACGGGAACGCCGCCGCGGTGCACCTCGATGCCCTGCAGGTCCAGCAGGACGCCCTTGCGCTCGTAGGGAAGGCTCGTGCTCATGGCCCTACCTCCGCGCGACGGTAAGGGCGGCGTGCGGCACCACCGTGGCCTTCAGCCAGGCCAGGAACGCGTCCTGGCAAAAGCCGGCCAGGAGAAAGACGATCTGCACGGCGATGATGGCGGCCAGGTTGAAGTGCTTGTTCTGGTCCATCAGCAGGGCGCCGATGCCGCCCTCGCTGCGGCTGATGCCCTCCACCATCGTCAGCATCATCCAGCCGATGGCGGCGTTCTGGCGCAGCACGTCGAGCGCGGCGCCCATCTGCCCCAGCACGATCACCTCCCACACCACCCGCCACTCGCCCATCCGCAGCGTGCGGGCGTGGTCCAGCTTTTCGCGCGGCACCTGCGCCACCACGTCCACCATCGACGTCAAGAAGAAGGCGGAAATGCCGAACACCAGCAGCCACACCTTCAGCGGGTGCCCGCCGCCCACCATCATGGTGAAGACGAAGGTGAGACCCACCAGGCTCAGGAAGCGCGCCCGGGTGAGCGCCACGATGATGGGCCGTACCGCGGCCACCACCGTCAGGTAGGCCAGCCCCAGCGACAGCACGGTGGCGATGAGCAGCGACTCGGCGAACAGGGCCAGGCTGGTGGCCAGCTCGGCGATCAGCCCCTGCTGGGCCGTCAGCGCCTGCATGGCCGCCCACACGCGGCCCGGGCCGGGAAAGAAGGCGGGGGCCAGGAGCCAGGCCACGAGAACGAACAGCGTCCACAGCGCGACGAGCATCCAGTACGCGCTGGCCGGCACCCACTGGTTGGGGCGCAGCGCGGGTCCAAGGGCAGGCATCGGCGTGAGTGCGAATGTGAGAAGAAGTGCCAGGTACCAGGTGCCGAAGTACCGGGCCGTGTTGGCACCTGGTACTCGGCACTCGGTACTTTCCCGTCAGCTGCCGATCACGATCTCCACGCGGCGGTTGGCCGCCCGGCCGGCCTCGGTGCGGTTGCTCTCCACTGGCTGGGTGGCCCCGTGGGCGAACACCCGCACGCGGCCCGGCGGGAAGGTGGCCGCCGAGCGGCGCTCCAGCCACTGCTTCACCGCCAGCGCGCGGTCTTCGGACAGCTGCTGGTTGGCGGCCGCGTCACCCGTGTTGTCGGTGTGGCCGTGCACCTCGACCGCCAGCGAGTTGATGGACAGCGCGTCGAACAGCTCCTGCAGCTGCTTTTCGCCCTGCGGCGTGAATTCGGCCGCGCCGGTGGCGAAGGTGATCTGGTAGTTGCGCCGGCCCACCACGCGCGTCACCGGGCCGGTGCCCTCGAACTTCTGCGTCTCGGCCTGGCCGCCCGTGCCGCCCGCCCGCGCCGCGACCGCGCGCAGGTAGCTGACGTCGACGATGCTGTCGTACTCCGGGATGCTGGGCACGAGGTCGGGGTACTGCTGGCGCACGATCTTTCCGAACACGGTGTACGTGGCGCGGAAGCGGCTCGTTTCCGGTGTGCTCCCCGGCGCCAGGCCAAAGAGCAGCAGGTTGTCGCCTAGGTTGTTGGCCTTGCTTCCGCCCAGCTCCACCGGGATTCCCTGCTTGTCGGGCTCGGTGACGCCGCGGTAGTAGCGCTCCCAGAACGCCGCGTCGGCGCCCTTCTCCTGGTAGATCTCCTGGCTGATCTCGGCCGCGCGCGTCAGCGCCTGCGGGTGGGCCAGCACCTGGTCGCCGCCCTCCATGAAGGCCTGCAGCACCTTTTCGACCGTGGGGCGGTTCTGCTGGTTCCACTTGCGGATGCCGATCAGCACGTGCGGCATCTGCGAGCTGTACTCCTTGGTGGAAACCACGGACACCAGCCCGCCGCGCTCGCGCGCCGCGGTGACGTCGGCCGGGGTCCAGGTGACGATGCCGTCCACGCACACGCGCTTGGTTTCGCCCGTGCGCCGGCCTTCCTGCACCACCGGGCGCTCCTCGCAGTAGCCGGCCACGTACTTCTCCGCCGCGTCCACGTAGCTGCTGGTGTTCACCCAGTTGACGGCGTCGGGATCGTACGTGCGCTCGTCGGGATTGTTGGGGATGTTGTTGTCGCCCATGAAGCGCTGGGCGATGTTCCAGTCGCCGTCGCGCAGCACCCCGGCCACCAGCCCGCCCCGCATGCTTTGCGGGTTGTCGCGCCACTTCTGCGGCCCCATCAGCTTGTCTTCGCCCCGCGAGTAGCCGCACGAGCCCACGATCTCCGCCCGGTACTCCGGGCCGAAGCTTTCCACCAGCTGGCCGTTGAGCGCCGACAGGAAGGCCCCCGCGCCGTCGCCCATGATGCCGATGAAGTGGATGCCGTCGCGCGGCTGGGCCTGCCCGGAGTGCAGCCCCTGCGCAAGCTTGGTGAGCTCGGCCATCAGCTGGCTGTTGTCGTCCTGCCGGCTGATCAGCGTCTTCACCCCCTGCTTGGCCATCAGCGAGCCCTCGGTGGTCACCGGGCCGCCGTTGGCGTACAGGCACCCCATCTGGCTGTTCCACGCCCAGAAATTGATGCGCACCTCGGGGGCGCCGGGAAGCGCGGCCGGCTTGTCGCTGGGAAGCCCGGCGAAGGCGGCGTTGCTCCGGCTCTGCTCGGTGGCGCCTTCCAGGCCCTCCACCTTGTCGGGGACGAACGAGCGCAGGATGCCGCGCCCGTAGCCGTTCTGGGCCATGTAGCGAAGGCCCAGCCCCACCATCAGGATCACGACCAGTCCGCCCAGCACGCGGACGGTTTTCTGGCCCGTCGAAGTCAAGCGCATGGAAAGAGTACGAGTTCAGGGGTACCTGCTTCCGGCCGCGCACGCGCGCGGCCGGCCCTACCTGCGGCGGTCAGCCGCCCTGCCGCCCACGGATCTTGCCGCGCCAGCGGTCTTCCGGGTTGGCGCCGATGGGCGCGGCGCCGGGAAGGTTGGTGCTGAAGCCGCCCAGCGGGTCGCCCGCGCCCAGCGCCGGCGCGGCGCCCTTGCCCGGGTCCGCCAGCTCGGCCGCCGACACCTTCTTTTCGGCCTCGGCCAGCTGCGCCAGGCCGTCCTGCCGGAAGGCCATCTGCTGCAGGTCTACCGCGTGGTCGAAGTCCGTCAGGTCGATCAGCGTCTGCAGCTCGCCCAGCCTCTTCTCGTAGTCGTCGCGAATGCGCTCGGCGGCCATGTCGCGCACCTCGGCCAGGTCGCTGTCGCCGAAGATGCCCTGCGCCGCGGTGGTGGCGGCCTGCACGGCGCCGGTGATCTCGTGCTTGTCTTCCAGCTGGTGCGCCTCGTCCTCGGCCGTCTGGATGTGGTAGTCGGCACGGCGAAGGACGCGCTGCATCAGGGCCTCGATGTTGTTCATCTGGCCCTTCATGGCCTCGTACTCCTCGATGTCCCGCGCGCGGCGCGCGGCGATCTCGGCGTGCGCGTTCAGCCCGTCGTCGTCACCCGTGCCCCGGGCGGCCGCGGCCAGGCGCAGGGCCTGCTGCCGCTCCTTTTCGCTCTTGGCCACCTTGGCCTCCAGCATCCGCCGCACGCCCACGATGCGCCCCAAGCGGTCCTGGATCACCTCGCGGCGCTTCTTCATCTGCTTCACGAACGAGTGAAGAATGGCCACCGGGTCCAGCTCCACGAAGTTGCCCGTCACCCAGCGGCTGATCATCTGCAGCCCGTAGAACAGCAGCGTTCGCGGGCGCTCCCACACGAACACCATGCAGTACACCAGCGCCAGCGCGCCCAGCAGGAACGACAGGTACAGCGTGTTCTCGGCGATCTGGATCAGCGCGGGCAGGATCCTGATGAACCCCCATGCCATGAGGGCCGAGAAGCCGGCCAGGATGCCCATGCCGACCTTGCCTTCCGGCCGCTGCCAGAAGGTGCGCTTGCCGGTGCCGGACGGGGATGCTTCGCTCATGGGCGTCAACCAGCGGTGGGGGTGAGGAACGGCGCGATGCGCGCGCGCTCGGCGGCCAGCTCGGCCTCGACCACGGCGTACGAGGCGGCGAACCGGGCGGAGTTGGCGTCGATGGACGCACGAGCCTCTGCAATGGACTTTTCCAGCTCGGCACGCTTCGCTTCCAGCTGCTGGATCTCCTCCACCTTGCGGGTGATGGCCGCCCGGGTGCTGTCGATCTCCTTCTGCGTGCTGCCGATGGTGCCCGTGGTCTCGGCCTGCACGGCCTTGTCGAACGCACCGCGCTCGCCGGCCAGGATGCGCAGGCGGTCGTCGATGGCCTCGGCCACCTGCTGCGCGGTGATGCCGTTGCTGGCGCCCGCGGCCGAAAGCGCCAGCTGCGTGCGCTGGCGGTCGTCGCCCACGGCGGCGAGGGCGCCGTACAGGGTGCGGAAGTGGGTGTAGGCGGCCTTGCCGCTGGCCTGCACGGCGGACTGCAGCCCCGCGACGAACTCGGGGTCCGCTTCGCCCGCCGGGACGACGGTGGACGCGGCGGGCGCCGGGATGGCCGGCCCGGCCACCGGCGCGGGCGCGGCGGCACGGGGCTGTGCGGACGGACGGGCCTCGTCTTCGGGCTCGAACTCCACGAAGGTGCCCAGGGCGTCCTTGCCCACGTCCTTGATCTTGTCGAGGATGTCCTTCATCGGTCTGTCGCCGGTCCGGGCTGGGCCCGGGGCCGCTCCTGCGGGGGTGAGGGTGCGCGATGCGTTCGCCGTGACGGCACGCCCGGCTGCCGGGCACGGCCATCGTCGCTCGGATGGCCGCAAGACGTGGCGTGTCTACGGGTTGCGTCGCCGGAGAGTTTCGAAGGTATGGGTACGCCGGCCGTCAGCGGACCGGGCGTGTCGTGTGATATGCGGGAGATCAGGGCTGATTGGGGATACCGTGCGCCCCCGGTGCCGACGAGCGAAAACGCAGCACCCCGGCACGCCTGGAGCCTGGTTGGAGGCAGGCGGCGGCCGGAGCGGTAAGTGCATTCTCGGTTGGATTTTAAACGCCGGGTGCGCCGCTGGCAAGGCCGTGGGCCCTCCGTGCACCCTGTCATCCTGGGGCGCAGGCGCACCTCCCGTCCGGCCTCGGCCCTGCTGGGGCGACTAAAGTCGCGGCTGGAACGTCACGAAGTCCGCCTTCGCGGACTGCAAGCGCCAGCAGGGTGCGCGCAGCCGGCCTCGAGCACCGGGCTGGCTCCCTTCCCCCGCAGCTGTTTGCGGGGGAAGGGCTGGGGATGGGGGGCGCCGCGGCCCGCACTGAACCCGTCGAACCCCGATCGAAGTTCTCCTCTCTCCGCACGCAGTTCGTGCGGGGAGGGGCCGGGGGAGGGGACTCCTACCGCGGCGCCGCCCATGGCGGAAGCACGCCCGGCTGCACCCCGAAGGCCCAGAGCAGGAAAGTGTAGGCCACGACGAGGATCACCGCGATCCCCATAAGGTCCAGCAGCAGCCCGGCGCGCGCCATTCGGGGCACCGACACGTGCCCCGTGGCGTAGGCGATGGCGTTGGGCGGCGTGGCCACGGGGAGCATGAACCCGCAGCTGGCGGCCAGCGCGGCCGGCACCACGAACAGCAGCGGGTTCTCGCCCACGCCCAGCGCCAGCGATCCCACCACGGGCAGGGACGCGGCGGCCGTCGCCGTGTTGCTGGCGATCTCGCTCAAAAAGACGATCGTCGCGCACACCAGCAGCACCAGCAACGGCGTGGGGAGCGAGCCCAGCCCCGACAGCCCCGCGCCGATCCACTTCGCCACGCCGGTCCTCGTCAGCGCATCCGCCAGGCTCAACCCCCCACCGAACAGCAGAAGCACGTCCCACGGCAGCCGCCCGGCCCACTGCCAGTCGAGCACGAACTCGGCGCGCGCCAGGTTCACCGGGGCCAGGAACAGCACGAGCGCGGCGGTGATGGCGATTCCCGCATCCGACAGCTCGGCGCCTGGGACGGCCGTCTCCAGAAGCGGCCGGAAGATCCACGCGAGCGCCGCCAGCCCGAACACCACCGCCACCACGCGCTCCGGCGTGGAGACCGGCCCCAGCGACTTCATCTCCGCCGCGATCAGCTCGCGCCCGCCGGGAATCTCCGGCTCGTTCACCCGGTAGACCACGCGCGTCAGCAGCAGCCAGGTGAACGGCAGCAGAACCAGCATCATCGGCACGCCCACCATCATCCACTGCGCGAAGCCGACCCGGATTCCGTACGTCTGCTGGACGAACCCCGCGAGCAGGGCGTTGGGCGGCGTGCCGATCAGCGTCGCGAATCCCCCGATGCTGGCGGCGTAGGCGATGCCCAGCATCAGCGCGCCCGGCAGGTCTGAACGCGTGTTTTCCGCCGCTCCGCGCTGCACCAGCTGCACGACGGACAGGCCGATGGGCAGCATCATCACGGCCGTGGCGGTGTTGCTCACCCACATGCTGAGGAACGCCGTCGCCAGCATGAAGCCGCCCACCAGCGCCGCCGGCCGCGTTCCCACCGCGGAAAGGACGGCGAGCGCGATGCGGCGGTGAAGCCCCCAGCGCTGCATGGCCTGGGCGAGCATGAACCCGCCCATGAACAGGAAGATCAGCTCATTGGCGTACGGGCTGGCTGCCTCCTGGATGCCCGACACCCCCAGTAGCGGAAAGAGCACCAGCGGGAGCAGCGCCGTCGCGGGAATGGGGATGGGCTCCGTGACCCACCACACCGCCATCAGCACGCCCGTGGCGGCCACGCGCCACCCCGCGGCGCTCAGGCCTTCCGGCGCCGGAATGGCGAGCATCAGCGCGAACAGCGCGGGGCCCAGCACCAGCCCCAGCCTGGCGCGGCGGGTCAGCGTGTCGGCGACTTCGGTTTCGGCGGATTCCATGCACGCCACGATAGCGCGCCTCGGCTGACCGGGCCAGGGAATTCGTCGGCAGGGGCGGCGCTCGCAGGCGGCCCCTGCTGGCGGCTCCCCGGCTGAGCGGAAGAGTGCGCTTCGACTGGTCCCGGCCCATGCCCCTGGCCGCCCTCTCTCCCCGGCCCTCTCCCCCGCAAGCGGGGGAGAGGGAGAATTCGATCGCGCTTCGGTGTTTCCGGCGTGCACCCCACGCCGCCCCCGCACCGAACCACCCCCGCGCCCACCGCGCACGATCCTGCTGTGCGGAGTGGGTGGGTTCGGCTCCTTTTATCATCATCCAACTCGTTATCCGCCAACGCACAAACCGCAATCGGCCAGGTGACGAAAGGCTTGTGCGGTGAACGCAGTGAACACTATCGTGCGTCCACTCCGTTCCGATCTACTCGGACGCTCACCCTCAGCCGACTCCGCCCATGTCGACCGCGACGACCCTCATCGCCAGCAACGCGCATCAGGCTCAGCACTTTGAGGCCGTCACGTGCACGGCTGTCGGCTTCGGTGTGTCTCCTCGGGAGGGCACGACCGCGATCGCCCCCCATCGCACGAGAGACGAGGTGCCCGCCCTGCGCGACTCGCTGTTCCTGGCGCTGGCGGAAAGCGACTCGATCGGCGTGGCCGTGTGCGACCGCGACTTCCGCTACCTGGTGTGGAACCGGTTCATGGAAGAGACGACTGGCCTTTCCGCCGCACAGGTGCTGGGCCGCAACGCGCTGGACGTGTATCCGGGGCTGCGCGAGGAGGGGCTGGAGCGCGTGCTTCGCCGCGTGCTGGCCGGCGAGATGGTGTCGCTGCCGGACAGACGGTACACGGTCCCGGGGGTGAGGTCGGGGTGGATGTGGGCGCAGTACTGGCCGCACCGCGCGGCCGACGGCTCCGTCGTGGGCGTCATCGGCATCGTGCACCCCGTCTACGACCGCGCCATGCACGCCCGCGCCCTCTCGCGGCTGCGGCTGGAAAGCGACCTCCGCCGGGCGCTGGACCGCGGCGGGCTGACGGTGCACTACCAGCCCATCGTGGCGCTGAAGACGGGGCGGATCTGCGGGATGGAGGCGCTTGCCCGATGGTGGCACGCCGGGCGGGGCTGGGTGGCGCCGCACGAGTTCGTCGCCTCGGCCGAGGAAACAGGAATGATCGTGAGGCTGGGCGAACGCGTGTTGTCCGAAGCCTGCCGCCAGCTCCGCGCGTGGACCGACGCCCTGCCCGCCGCGGCCGGGCTGAGCATGAGCGTCAACCTCTCGGTCCGCCAGTTCGCCCAGCCGGACCTCGCGGGGCAGGTGAGGCGCGCGCTGGAGGAGAGCGGGATCCACCCCTCGCGGTTGCGTCTGGAGGTGACGGAAAGCGTGCTGATCGACAACGCCGAAGCGGCGGCGGCCACGCTGGCCAGCCTGCGGGCGCTGGGGGTGCGCGTGTGGATGGACGACTTCGGCACCGGCTACTCGTCGCTTTCCACCCTCCACCGCCTTCCCATCGACGGGGTGAAGGTGGACCGCTCGTTCGTGGCGGCGGTGGACGGGCGGGCCGCACGCGTGCTGGCTGCCGTGGTGGCCCTGGCGCAGGGCCTGGGCCTGGAGGTGGTGGCCGAAGGCGTGGAGCACGCCGGGCAACTCGCCGAACTGCGCGCCCTGGGCTGCGACGCCGCGCAGGGCTTCCTGTTTTCCCGCCCGCAGGACCCGGACGCCACCCTCGCCCTCCTCGCCGCGGACCCGGCGTGGTGAGCCGGCCTCGGAGGGAGACCCTTTACAAAACCCAACGATAGGATTATGGTATGCCAGTCGTACTGCGTATGGACGGGTTCGTGTTCCGGGTGAACACCTACGATCATCCGCCGCCGCACGTTCACGTGCGCGTTGCGGGTACGTGGGCGCGCATCGCGGTGGGGCCGCTGAGGGCCGAGCCGTACCTGATGCCCGGATGCACCATGCGCGACAAGGACGTGGCGGGCGCGCTGGAAATCGCGCGTACGTGCCAGGCTCACCTGCTTTCCGAGTGGAGGAACTACCATGGCGGCGATCACTGACCTGAACAGAAACGCGGTGTCCGGCGCGGCCTCGGGCGGAGGCGAGCCCCGCGCCGCCAGCGCGTGGTACGACGAATCGGCACGGGTGGTGATGGTGGAGATGAAGAACGGGTGCCGGTTCGGGTTCCCCCCGGACCTGGTGCATGGGCTGCAGGGCGGCACCCCCGCGCAGCTGGCGGCGGTAGAGGTGTGGGAAGACGGCGAGGTGCTGCACTGGGAAGAGCTGGACGCCGACGCCGACCTGAACGGGCTGATGCTGCACGCCTTCAACGTCAAGGCCTGGGCGGCGCGGTACCTGGGCTCGGCCACGTCCGAGGCCAAGGCCCGGGCGGCCCGTGAAAACGGGAAAAAGGGCGGGCGCCCGCGCGGGAAGGCCGCTCCGGGCTGAGGCGTCGCGGGGCGCGCACGCGGCGCGCAAGATGCAGGCGGGCAGGGGGAAGCTGAACAGTCTTGGCGGGGACTCGGGACCCCGGTATACTGGATGTCGCCCCCCGTTCATTTCCGCCGTGGCGCCCTCTCCCGGCGCGCACTCCGGGCCTGCTCTCGGACCCCGCGATGAACACCGCCCTGCCTCCGGGCCTTCACCTGCACGACGGGCTGCGCCGGCTTGCCGAGCTGCACCTGGGCTCGCTCGACGGCCTGGAGCCCGGCTGGCTGCGCTTTCTGGAAGCGGTGGACGCCGAGTTCCGCCGTGCCGAAGAGGCGCGCGGGCTGCTGGCGGGCACCCCCGGCACCGCGGCGGGCGACCTGCTGGACCGCTACTACCGCTTGCAGAGCGACGTCGCCGCGCTCGACCGCGCCGCCGAGGCGCTGCGCGAAAGCGACCGGCAGTTCCGCGAACTGGCCGAAACCGTCGCCGCCGCCACCTTCGTCTACCAGGGCACGCGCTTCCGCTACGTGAACGCCGCCGCCGAGGAGCTTACCGGCTACACCCGGGCCGAGCTGCTGGCGATGACGTTCTGGGACATGGTGCACCCCGACTTTCGCGAGCTGGTGCGCGAGCGCGGGCTCGCCCGCCAGCGCGGCGAGCCCGTTCCGCCGCGGTACGAGTTCAAGATCCTGCGCAAGGACGGCGGCGAGCGCTGGCTGGACTTTACCGCCGGCGTGGTGGAGTACGGCGGCGAGGCCGCGGCGCTGGGCACCGCGTTCGACATCACCGCGTACCGGGAGGCGGAGGCCGAGCTTCAGCGGCAGGCCCTGGTGTTCGACAGCCTGTACGACGCGGTGATGTTCACGGACATGAACGGCCGCCTCGCGGGATGGAACCGCGCGTCGGAGCGGGTCTACGGCTGGACGCGCGAGGAGGCGCTGGGGCGCGGGCCCGAGCTGTGGCTGGGGCCCGAGCGGGCCCAGGAGGTGGCCCAGGAGGTGTTCGACGCGCTGGACAGCGCCGGGCGCTGGCAGGGGCGCATCCCCTTCGTGCGCAAGGACGGCAGCGAGGGCGTATCGGAAACGCTGGTGATGCCGCTGCTGGACGCCACCGGGCGGCGGGTGGGGGCGGTGGGGGTGAACCGCGACGTCACCGACCGCGAACGGGCCCAGGAGGAGCTGCGGCGCAGCGAAGAGCGCTACCGGCTGATGGTGGCCGGGAGCGAGCAGGTGTTCTTTTACTCGCACGACCGGGCCGGCCGCTTCGAATACGTGTCGCCCTCCGTCGCCAGCGTGCTGGGCTACGCGCCCGAGGAGCTGGTGGGGCGCAGCTACCACGAGCTTCACCCCTCGCCCGAGTCCGACGGGCAGGTCGACGAGCAGACCGCCCAGACCATGGCGTCGGGGGGCACGCCCAACACCTACCCCACCACGGCGAAGCACCGCGACGGGCACATGGTGGCGCTCGAGCTGGTGGAAACGGCGGTCACCCGCGGCAACCGGGTGGTGGGGGTGCACGGATTCGCGCGCGACGTCACCCCCCGGCGCGCCGCCGAGCGCGCGCTGCGCGAAAGCGAGGGCCGCTACCGCTCGCTCTTCGAGCAGTCGCGCGACGCCATCTACATGACCACGGTGGATGGAAACTTCGTGGACATGAACTCGGCGTGCCTGGAGCTGTTCGCCTACACGCGCGAGCAGATGCTGCGCATGCGGGTGGGCGACCTGTACGCCAACCCGGCCGACCGCCAGCGCTTTCGTGACGAGATCACCCGCGCGGGGTACGTGCGCGACCACGAGGTGCGCCTGCGGCGCGCCGACGGCGAGGCCATCGACGCCCTCCTTTCCGCTTCGCTGCGCACCGCGCCCGACGGCACGGTGCTGGGCTACCAGGGCATCATCCACGACATCACCGAGCGCAAGCGGGCCGAGGAGCAGCTTTCCTACGGCGCCCTTCACGACGCGCTGACGGGTCTTCCCAACCGCCTGCTGTTCGTGGACCGGCTGGAGCACGCCGCCGAGCGGGTGCGCCGCGGCGACCACCTGTCGCTGGCGGTGCTGTTCCTGGACATCGACCGCTTCAAGGTGGTCAACGACTCGCTGGGCCACGGCGTGGGCGACCAGCTGCTGCGCGAGGCGGCGGAGCGGCTGGAGCAGGCGCTGCGCCCCGGCGACACGCTGGCCCGCTTCGGCGGTGACGAGTTCACCGTGCTGCTGGAGGGGATCCAGGGCCCGCTCGAGGCCACGCACCTCGCCGAGAAGCTGCTTCACGCCATCGCCGAGCCCTTCATGCTGGAGCGGCACGAGGTGTTCGCCACGGCCAGCGTGGGCATTTCGCTCTCCGCCACGGGGAGCGAAAAGCCCGACGAGCTGCTGCGCGACGCCGACGCCGCGCTCAGCCGCGCCAAGATCCTCGGCAAGAACCGCTACGAGGTGTTCGACCGCGCCATGCACGCGCAGGCGCTGTCACGGCTGCGGCTGGAGTCGGACCTGCGGCGGGCGCTGGAGCGGGGCGAGCTTCGCCTGGCCTACCAGCCCATCGTGTCGCTGGCTAGCGGCGGGGTGGAGGGCTTCGAGGCGCTGCTGCGCTGGCGGCACGCCGAGCGGGGCGACATCACCCCCGCCGAGTTCATCCCCCTGGCCGAGGAAACGGGGCTGATCCTGCCCATCGGCCGCTGGGTGATCGAGGAAACCTGCGCCCAGATGAAGCGATGGCGCGAGCAGCTGGGTCACGGGCGGGTGTCGATGTCGGTGAACCTGTCGCCCCTGCAGTTCGCCCAGCCCGACCTGGCCGACCACCTTGCCGCCACCATGGCCAGCTGCGGGGTGGAGCCCGCACGGTTCCGGCTGGAGATCACCGAGACGGTGCTGCTGGACCACGAGGCCAACGCGGTGCTCATGCTGGAGCGGCTGCGCGAGATGGGCGTGGTGCTGTGCATGGACGACTTCGGCACGGGGTACTCGTCGCTGGGCTACCTTCACCGCTTTCCTCTGGACGTGGTGAAGATCGACCGCTCGTTCGTGCGGCGGATGGACCGCGACGGGCGGAGCGCGCAGCTGGTGCACGCCATCGTGAACCTGGCGCGCAACCTTCGCGTGGGGGTGGTGGCCGAGGGGGTGGAGACGCGCGAGCAGCTGGCGGCGCTGCGGGGGATGGCCTGCGACGAGGCGCAGGGCTTCCTCTTCGCCGAGCCCATGCCGGCGGAGAAGGCGGCGCTGATGATCTCCGCCAACCCGCACTGGTGAGCGGGTTCCACCCTCGTGACGACTGGCGGCGTTCCGTGGAACATCTGTGTAAGTCGATGCAACGGGTGCGTTTAGAATTGTAACGATTGGCACGAGGCGTGCACTGCGCCCCCGCTGGCACAAACCTGGGGGTGAAATGGCTTTGCGCAGCTTCATGGATTCCACCGGGCACGAGTGGCGCGTGTGGAACATCGTCCCGCAGTACGGGACTGCTTCGGAGGACGATACGTTTACGCCAGGGCTGGAAGGCGGCTGGCTGTGTTTTGAGAACGAGGGTGACAAGCGGCGGCTCTGCCCCATCCCCGAGGACTGGGAAACGGCCGACCCCGCGCAGCTGGAGCGCTACTGCGGGCAGGCCAAGGCGGTGCGGAGGCGGAGCCTGGTCTGAGGGGAAGTACCAAGGGCCAGGTACCAGGTAGGGCGAAAACGAGGAGAGGGCGGCGGATTTCGGATCCGCCGCCCTCTCCTGTCGTATGCCTGCTGCTTGGCACTCGGTACCTGGTACTCGGTACTTCAGTAGTACGGGTTCGCGCCCGCGTCGTGGTCCGTGAGGTCCACGATGTCGCGCACCTCGGGGATCTCTTCCCGCACCATGCGCTCGATGCCCTGCCGCAGCGTCATGGCCGAGGCGGCGCAGCCCTGGCATCCGCCCATCATGCGGACGTAGATCACGTCGTCGGCCACGTCCACCAGCTCCACCGAGCCGCCGTGCGATGCGATGCGCGGGTTCACCTCGTCGTCGAACAGCCGCTGCACCTTTTCGGCGAGCGGGCCCGAGACGCCGGCCGACCCCGTGGCGCTGACCGTGGGCGCGGCGGGGCGCGAGGGACGGGGCGTCTCTACCCGAAACCCACCCTGCTCGTCGGACCAGTCGATGGTGGCGCCGCTGAGCAGGTTGCTGGTGTCGAGGTTCAGAAAGACGCGAATGCCTTCGAGGTTGATGGCGATCTCCGTCTTCTGCTTGTCTTCGCGCTCCACCAGGGAGATGTCGTACTCGCGGTCCACCAGGCTGGCGCCTTCGCGCAGCGCAATGCGCAGCGCGGGGTCGCGCACCACCTCGGCCTGCACCAGGCCGTTGATCTTGTCGCGCGAGGTATCGGTCAGCTGAATCATCGTCGGGGCTCTTCCGTATCGGTGCCGTTCCTGATGCCGATACACTCACCCCGCCGCGCGGTTCGCACAAGCCCCAACGCAGAAGCGCCGCCCCCTTGGACGACGCTCCATCGCACGTTCGAACCTCGTACTCCCGTCAGGGCTTTCCCCCGTTGCCCCGGCCGTTGCCGCGTCCCGGCCGCTGCGTGGGCCCGGGAACGGAAGCGGGCGGGCCGCCATTGCCGCGTCCGCGCCCGTTCGCGCCGTTTCCGCGGGACGGGTTCTGGCCCGGCGGCGCGCCGCTGCGGGAGCGCTCGGCCGCGGCCTCGCCGGGCAGCCGGCGCAGCGCCTCGGGGCCGCGCTGCAGGGCGGCCTGCACCCGGGCCAGGGCGCGCTCGGAGCTTTCGCCCTGGCTGACCAGCTGCGTGAGCGCGGCGATGGCCATGGCGCGGTGGCCGGCGGGGGCAGCCGAGGCAAGCTGTCCCAGAACACCGGGCTGCACCCCCGCCTCCAGCGCGTCTGCGCCCACCGACAGGTCGGCGGCGGTGATCGGCGACGTGCGGGGCGCGCCGGCCATGGCGTCGCGGGCGTTCGAGAGCGACGCCAGCCGGCGCTCCACTACGGCCGCGATGCGGTCCAT
This sequence comes from Longimicrobium sp., assembly GCF_036388275.1. NCBI lineage: Bacteria > Pseudomonadati > Gemmatimonadota > Longimicrobiia > Longimicrobiales > Longimicrobiaceae > Longimicrobium > Longimicrobium sp. The sequence continues at coordinate 27,851 of NZ_DASVSF010000026.1, read as the reverse complement.
GGGCACGCCCTTGGCGCGGCCCTCGGCCACCTTGCTTTCAAGCAGCGACACGGGAATCCCTGCCGTCTGCGCCTGGCGCCGGGCGGCCTCGATCCTTTGTTCCGAGGGTTGCGCCTGCGCCGCGGCGGGAACGCCCGCCAGCGCCAGGAGCAGCACCAGAATCCATCGTTGGGTCTTCATGTTTGCAGCCGGTGTACCCTCATCCCGCCATTTCGATCAGTAGACGACGCCAACCCGCCACGCGTCACGGAACCACCACCACGGCCGAGCGGCCGCCGAACCCGTCGTCCACCGACGGCACGCCCGGTGGCAGCATCATCTGCCCGTCCGCCAGGCGGTAGGAGAAGTGGTGAACTCCGGGCGCGATCCGTACCCGCGCCACCCACCACTCTCCATCCACCACCATCGGCACCGGCTGCCAGCCGCTGAAGTCACCGACGACGGCGGGGGGCTCGGCGTGGTCCTTCCGCGGCAGCCGGAACACGGCTTCGCCGAAGACGACTTCGGGCAGCAGCGCGGGCCGGGGCTGGCGCTGCCGCCCCAAGGCGCGCGAGACCTGGAGGTTCCAGGTGCGACGCGGCGTGCTCCAGAGAAGGGGATCGAACGGCTCCTGGCGCACGGAGGCCTGCAGGCTGGCGCCGGCCATCACGCGCACGCGCACGCCGGCGCCGTACGACGCCGCGGGGCGGGGGTGGTGGCCGCCCAGCCAGCTGCCGGCGTGGGCCCACGCGCCTCCCCATGCCCGCCGCAGTTCCGCGGTTCCCCCCGCGTACGGCCAGTCGCCGCCCTCGCCGCGAAGCAGCCGCGCGTCTCCTCCCACCTCGATGCCGTCGGACAGGGCGAACGCGAGACGGCCGGCGGAGTCGTGAAAGCCGCGCGTGGTGCTGGAATCGCCCGTCACGTCCGTCGCGGCGGAAATTCCGGAGCTGAGCGAGGCGGACAGCACGCCGCGCCGCCAGCCCAGCGTGGGCAGCAGCTCCGCCGTCCCCCCGGTTCCGCCCGCGTTGGGGCCGGAGGCGCCGTACGCGTAGCCGTTGACGGAGGCGTTGAGGCCCAGGTCCACTCCCTGGATGGTGGAGAACGGGAGCCATCCGCCCAGCCCGCCGGCGCTCCACGTGGGTCCGCTGCCCTGCACCGGCACCCCGGCGGACAGGTACAGCCACCGGCCGGTGCCCTGGTATCCCAGCCCCAGCGAGGCGGAAGTGGTGGCGACGCGCGCGGCGACGGGATCGTGAAGGGCGCGGCCGGCGGCGGCTTCGGCGGTCCAGCCCTGGGCCACGGCGCGCGACGCCAGGAGGAGCGCGCAGCCCAGCGTCAGCCGGACGATCACGCCGAGCCCAGCGGCGGAAGCGAGATGCGGCTGTTGGTGCCGCCGAAATCGTCGTCCACCTGCTGCGGGGCGTGGGGGTCCGGCACCCACTCGGTGCCGTCGACCACGAAGACGTAGTCGTGCACGCCGGGCTTCAGCGGCACCAGCGCCGTCCATACGCCGGTCTCGGATTCCTGCAGCGGAACGGTGGGCTGCCAGCCGGTGAAGGTGCCGGCGATGGCTACCTGGCGCGCCCGCGTCTCCAGCCGGAACTGCACGTAGACCACGGGCTGCGCGGCCGTGGCCGTGACGGGCGCAATGGCGACGCGCGCGGGGGTCCGGTCGCCCTCCAGCGTGGGGATGGCGACGGCGGCGGCGAGCGCGCACAGGCCGCCCGCCAGCGCGTACGCGGGGCGGAAGGTCAGGCGCAGCGGACGCGGGTTCCACAGCCAGTCGGTGACGGCGCGCCAGCCGCGGCTGGGCACGCGCTCCGGGAGCGCGTCCATCACGCGCGCGGCCAGGTCCGGCGCGGGCGCGGAACGCACGTGCGCGGCGGCGCGGTCGAGGAGCGCACGCAGCTCGTCGGCACGCGCGCGATCGCCGGGTGGCAGATCAGCGCCGGAGCGGCTGCCGTCGAGGTAGTCGTGTATGTCTTTCATGGTGTTCACCATCCTATGCTGCTCCGCTGGTGCGGTGCAGTACGTAGACGACTCGTCACACCCCACGTCACAAATCGCGCCGGTGTCGATCGGGCCCGGCGCATGCCCCGGCCGCCCCCCATCCCCAGCCTTTCCCCCGCAAACTGCTCGGGGGAAGGGAGTCAGCTCGGTACGTCACCTCGATGGTGGCGCGCCACACCCTGTCATCCTGAGGCCAAGCCCTGCCGCACTCGCACGCACGCCGTACTCCGCGGGCCGAAGGACTTGGCCTGGGGAACGTAACAACCCGGGCGCGGCAGCGGTCACGGAGGCGTGGGGCTCGGAGTCGTTCGGGTGTGTGGCGTTTCGATGAAACCGGCGCAATCCCCGGCTGCCCTCACCCCCGGCCCCTCTCCCGCAAGCGGGAGAGGGGAGAATTCGATCGCACTTCGACTGGCTCTCCGCAGTCGAATTCTCCCTTTCCCCTGCGAAGCGGGGAAGAGGGGGCTGCCGCGGCATGCACGGGCAGCCGGTCGAACCCCGATCGAAGTTCGGTCGCCAGGCCTGCTGGGGCGAATGAATTCGCGGCAACGACCACACGAAGTCCGCCTTCGCGGACTGGCCTGCCGCGGTGTGGGCTCGGTCCGGTGGCGCGCCCCTCTTTACTGTACCGCTCCGTGCGCCGGATGTTCATCCCACACCGGGCGCGCTGCTTGCAAACGGCGGCGCGCACGAGTGCGCTTCCCGAACAAGTAGACCATGCCTGCGACGAAAACGTTGGATCTGCCCGTGGATGAGCTTGCGGCCCGGCTGGGGGCGGACCGCCTGGAGCGCGACGTCCCGCTGGCGCCACATACCACGTTCAAGATCGGCGGCCCGGCGGACCTGATGTTCCGGGCGCTGACCCCCGACGAACTGGCGCAGGCGGTGCTGGCCGCGCGCGAGCTGGAGATGCCCTTCTTTCTGCTGGGGCTGGGCGCCAACATCCTGGTGGGCGACGGCGGGTTCCGCGGCCTGGTGATCAAGAACGACGTGCAGACCATCGACTGGCTCGACGACACGCGGGTTAAGGCCGGGTCAGGGGTCAAGATCTACCACGACCTGATCCAGATGACGGTGGCGCGCGGGCTGGGGGGGCTGCAGCACTACGTGGGCATTCCCAGCACGGTGGGCGGGGCGGTGTGGCAGAACCTGCACTTCTTGTCGCCGCCGCCGGAGCGCGAGCGCACGATGTTCATCGAGGAGGTGGTGGAGGGCGCCACCATCCTGTCCGAAGAAGGCGAGGTGCGCGAGGTGGGGCTGGACTACTTCCAGTTCGGCTACGACTACAGCATCCTGCACGACCGCAAGGACGTGGTGCTGGATGTCACCTTTCGCCTGGAGCCCACCGACCGCCAGGTGATGCGCGACACCATCCGCGAGAACTTGATGTGGCGCGACGACCGCCACCCCGACCTGTGGCTGTATCCCAGCGCGGGGAGCATCTTCCAGAAGCTGGAGGGCGTCGGCGCCGGGCGGCTGATCGACCAGTGCGGCCTGAAGGGGCACGTGCTGGGTAACGCGCAGATTTTTCCCAAGCACGCCAACATCATGGTGAACCTGGGCGGTGCGACGAGTGCGGACGTGCGAGCGCTCATTGACCTCGCGCAGACGACCGTGAAGCGTGAGCTCGGGTACGAGTTGAAGACGGAGATCGGGATGGTGGGCGAGTTCTGATCCGGATCGATGCCCTGGCCCTGATAACAGCAATCACGCAGAGGACGCAGAGGGGAACTGAGAGGACGCAGAGGCAAGCTACGGCCCCTCTGCGTCCTCTCTGTTTTCTCTGCGTGACGTTGCTGTTTGATACTTAGCGGACCGCTACGACGTTCGCCGCCGCCGGACCCTTTTCACCGTCCACCAGATCGTACTCCACCGCATCGCCTTCCACGAGCGTACGGAAGCCCGAGCCCTGGATGGCGGAGTAGTGGACGAAGCAGTCCTTCGCCCCGTCCTGCGGCGTGATGAACCCGAAGCCCTTGGCGTCGTTGAACCACTTAACGGTACCGTTCTGGCGCATTGCAGTACTCCCTAAAGATGTGTCGCGTGGGCTCGATTGCCCCCCACGCCAGGCATACGCCGCCTGTCCACCGATGGACGGCAGGCTTACGGGGCCACGAATTTGGCCCCACCAATGGTTCGGGATTGAGCTTCGGTGGAGTCTCGGAAGGGAACAACGGGCTGTCCTGCGGATGGAGCGGGTGCGCGCTACGACCTTTTGTGTCGTGTTGGGGATTGGTTCGGCACAAGCTAATCGGCCGAGTGCAAGCCGTCAAGAATCCCGTAAAGATGGCGAAGATGGCGTTCTCTCTGCGCTTATCGCGCTGTAGTGGACAAAGTGCCTGCCGCCGAACCGCTCATCGATACCGGTCGGCGAGGCGGGCGGGGTCGGCACCCAGCGCGTAGGCCAGCCGCAGGCGCCACATCAGCAGGATGGTCCGCGCGATCCCCCGCTCCTCCCACCGCCGGCTGGACGTGGTGACCCGCTCACGCAGGCACAGCGGCGGGCCGAGACGTTTCAGCGCCGTAGACAGCGCCACGTCTTCCATCAGCGGAACCGGTGGGAAGCCGCCCGCGCGCCGGAACCACTCCGCGCGGACGAAGATCGCCTGGTCGCCCGTCGCGATTCCGGTCACGCGCGAACGCAGGCTGATCATCCGCTCGACGACGCGCAGCCCGGGCGCAACGCCGCTCAGCCGTACGTCGAAGCGCCCCCAGCCCCGTCCCGAGGCCTGCATCCCATCCAGCACCAGGAAGTCCGGATCCGGCGGAAGAAGCGTGTCGGCGTGTAGGAAGAGCAGCACGTCGCACGTCGCGGCGGCGGCGCCCGCGTTCTGCTGCGCCGCCCGGCTGCGCGGAGAGGCGATCACCCGATCCGCCATGGCGCGTGCAATCTCCGGCGTGCCGTCCACGCTTCCCCCATCCACCACCACCACCTCGTGACCGCGAGCCCGCAACGGCTGCAGTGGGGCGAGCGTGGCCTGGATGGCGGCGGCCTCGTTCAACGCGGGGATGATGATGGAGATGCGCGGCATGGAGGGATCGGCGGGGAACGGACGAGGGCTCCCTTCTCGCGAAAGGAGCCCCGTGCAGCCGCTGTTTCGCTGAGCCTACTGGCGGGTGCCGGTCCGCCCCTGGGACAGCACGCGGCTACCGACCAGGCGCCCCGCGGCGTCGAGGGTGAACTCGATCACCGCGCCGGTCTGGTCGCGTACCTGGCGCACGACCTGGCCACCCTGGCCTGCGGTCTGGCGCAGAACAGGAAGCGTCAGCAGGCTGCCAACGACGCGCGAGCCCGCCACGGCGCCGGCCGTGTCCAGCGTCTGCTCGACGATGTTGCCCGAGGCGTCGAGGGTGCGCGTCACCGTCTGGCCCAACGTGTTCACCGTCTGCGACAGCAGTCCGCCCGGCTGCGTGACGTTGTTCAGCGTCTGCCCCACCGTTCCCGCCACGCCGCTGACGGGCCCGCCCGGCTGCAGCGCGGTGTTGGCGACCCCGCCCACGGTGTTCACCGTGTTGTTGACGGTGCCGGTGAGCTGGGCGATGATCTGCGGGTTGGCGTCGATGAAGGCCAGCGCGCGCTCCACCACCTGCACCACGTTGTCCAGGTCCACCAGCAGCAGGGCCTGCGCGCGGATGCCGTCGATCCCGAGGTTCACCTCGGCGATCTGCACGTCGGCACCGGCGTTGACGCGCACCAGGTTGGCGACGCGGGCATCCAGCGCCACGCGGGCCTGCAAGTTGTTCACGTTCAGCCGCACCCGGTCTACGCACAGGTTGGGGATGTCGAGCACCACGTCGTATTCCGCGGCCCGGCCCGTGGGCCCCGGCGCCTGGCGGGCCGCCGCGGGCCCGGTCGCCTGGCGCGTGCCCGTAGGCCCTGCCTGGCAGCGCACGACGCTGCGGTTGCCCTGCGCGGCCACGTCGGCCACGGACAGCGTCGCGGCGAGCACAGCCGCCCAACCCATCACCTTGCGCATCGCGCCCTCTCCCCCGAGATCGTCCAGTTTACGGCGTCGGATTCCATCGCGGCTCTAGCAAATTCGAAGCCGTTCCATCCATCCACTATAGGCACGGAACTTGACCTCCGGCGCCCCCGGCGCGGCACGCACCCTGGCCTGGCATTCCGATGATCTGGACGATCGCCCGCACGCTCGCAGTCACGTTGGTCCTGGCCGCGTTCGCCGCTCCGGCGAGTGCGCAGGTGGACACGTGCCCGGCGGCGAGCGACAGCGCGGCGGCCCAGCCGGCCCGCGCGCCGGACGTGGCGATCTCGGCCTCCGTCACCGCGCGCGAGCTGACCTTTCATTCCAGCCCGCGCGCGCGCGTCCGGCTGGCCGGGTGCGCCCTGCCGGACACGGTTCGCGTCACCGAGCGCAGGAACCTGCCCGCTCCCGTGCAGCCCGGGGTCGTGTACCGTGACGTGCACGTGGCGGTAGAGGTGCACGCCTGGGTGGATGCCGAGTGCCTGCTGGCCGGGCTGGACGTGCTGAAGCAGCCGACCTCCCCCACGGCGCCAGTGCGGGATCCCGCGACGTGCCTGCGGGTGGATGGGGCACCGCGGCCCTCCGCGCCGCCCCGATGAAGATCGTTACGCCGCCCGGACCGTCCGGGCGCGATGGACACGACAGGAGAATGAGCCGATGATGCGCCAGTGGACCACGGTTGCCTCGCTCGCCGCGCTGATGCTTGCGGCACCCGCCGCCGCGCAGGTGACCACGGACACGGTGCGCGCGCCGCGCACGCTGGGCTCGCCCACGCAGATCCAGGGCACCGCGACGCGCACCGGGCGCACGCCGGCCGCCACGGCGCGGACGGGGCAGCTGGGCACGCCGCACTACGACGTGGTGCTGGAGGTGCCCGAGCTGTCGGTCGACTCCCTGGGCCTGACGGTCGCCGGCCTGCAGGCTCACCTGTCGCTGAACGCCAACGCCGCCAGCCTGGTGTCGCTCACCGCCGGGGCGGACGTTTCCATCGACCGGGTGGAGCTGCAGATCATGGGCGTGCTGGCCCAGGTGTACCTGTACATCGACCTCGACAACGTGACGCGCATCGTGGACCGCGTGCTCGCCACGCTGGAGCGCAATCCGCAGCTGTTCACGCAGTTGCTTTCCACCGTAGACAACACGGTGAACACCGTCGGTGGGGTGGCGAACACGGCCCTGCAGCCCGGCGGCGTGGTCGGCCAGATCGGCGGCCAGGCGCAGCCCACACAGCCGGCGCCCCGGCGCCCCTGATCGAATGATCGCCGGGGCCGCGGACCCTCCGCGGCCCCGGGATCGCTCGACCCCCCCCGCCTGAATCCGATCCGTTTTCCCCATTCCTGATTGCAATCTCCAATTCCACCCCCCTCACACTCGGCACGCTGCTTGCTTTGCAACGCAAAGCACTTGACAGATGGTCCGCGCACCCGCATCATGAACACCATGGCGAAGATCCAGCCCATCCGGCCCCTGCCCGAGGCAGACGATCCCTCCCTCGACCTGCGCGAGCGGGCGATGGACAACCTGCGCTTCATCCGCGAGACGATGGAGCGTGCAGGCAGCTTTACGGCCGTGTCCGGCTGGGGGCTGGTGGTGATCGGGGTGGCGGCGGTGCTGGCGGCGTGGCTGGCCTCGCGGCAGCAGTCGCCGGAGAACTGGCTGGCCACGTGGACCGCGGCCGCGCTGGTGTGCCTGCTGATCGGCCTGCTGACGTCGGCCACCAAGGCCCGGCACGCCAAGGTGAGCCTGCTTACCGGCCCCGGGCGCAAGTTCATCCTCAGCCTGGCGCCGCCCTTGGCCGCGGGAGCCGTGCTTACCGCTGTTCTCTTTCCCGCGGAGCTCATCGGCGTGCTTCCCGGGATGTGGCTGCTGCTGTTCGGTGTGGCCATCGTGGCCGCCGGCGCGTTCTCGGTGAGGGCGGTGCCCGTGATGGGCATGTGCTTCATGGCCGTGGGCGTGGCGGCGCTGTTTTCGCCCGAGGCCTGGGGCGATGCGTACATGGCCGCGGGGTTCGGCGGGCTCCACATGGTGTTCGGCACCCTGATCGCGCGGAGGCACGGTGGCTGATCCGAAGCCTTCGGAGCCGCTCGCCAGCTCGGTCCTGCGCAGCGTCGCCGGCTCGGCCGACGAGGGCTCGGCAGAGCTGGACCGGCTGATCCACGAGCGCGTGCGGCTGGGAATCGTCAGCGCGCTGGCGGTGAACACGTCCATGGCGTTCAACGAGCTCAAGACCATGCTGGCGCTGACGGACGGCAACCTGAGCGTGCACGCCCGCAAGCTCGAGGAGGCCGGCTACGTGGTGTGCACCAAGAGCTTCGAGGGGCGCACGCCCCGTACGGAATACGCCCTGACCGACGCGGGGCGCACGGCACTGGAGGCGTATCTGAACCACATGGAAGCGCTGATCCACGCCGTTCGCGATCGCTGAAACGTCCCTTTTTTTGCCTGGATACTTTACGATGCAAAGAACTTTCACCATCAGCCCGAATCCAGGGATGCACGTGGCCCTCATCATGGACGGCAACGGGCGATGGGCCGCCGCGCGCGGCTTGCCCCGGTTGGCGGGGCACCGCGAGGGGGCCAAGGCGGTGCGCCGCATCGTGGAGGCGGCGCCGGGGCTGGGCATCGGCACGGTGACGCTCTACGCGTTTTCGTCAGACAACTGGGGCCGCCCCCCGCGCGAGGTCGCCGGGCTGATGCGCCTGTTCCGGGGCTACCTGGCGGGCGAGGCGCAGCGCTGCGTGGAGAACGGGGTTCGCCTTCGCGTGATCGGCCGGCGCGACCGGCTGCCGGAGGTGCTCGTGCGCCAGGTGCGCGCGGCGGAGGATGCCACGGCGGGCGGTACCCGGCTGACGCTGAGGATCGCCCTGGACTACTCGGCTCGCGACGCGCTGATGCGGGCGGCGGCGCTGGCGACCGGTGATTCGCGCGAGGACTTCGCGGTGGCACTCGGCCGCGCGATGGGCGAGGACGAGCCCGCGCCGGACGTGGACCTGCTGGTCCGCACCGGCGGCGAGCAGCGGTTGAGCGACTTTCTGCTCTGGGAGTGCGCCTACGCCGAGCTGTACTTCACCCCGCTCGCCTGGCCGGAGTTCGATCCCGCCGCGCTCGGCAGGGCGGTGGAGTGGTTCCAGGGGCGGGAGCGGCGGTTTGGGCGGCTGAAGAGTGCGTGAGGGGGGAAGTGCGTTAGTGCGTGAGTGCGGAAGTGCGAAAGTGCGGGATCGGAAAGGCGTGGTTGGGAGCTTCGGATACATCTCTTGGGGGAGGCGACGATGGATAGGGCGATGAACGACCGGTGCAACGCGATGCTTGGCACGGTGGGAACCGCGGAAAGGATGGGACAGCGATGAACGGAGCAGATGCGGCCCTCGCCTCGCGCGAGGCAGCGGGCATGGCGATCAGCCGGGGGACGCGCACGGGCCTGGGCGTGCTCGGCGCGGCGGTGGCCGTCGGAATCGCGGGCGACCTGCTGCTGCGCAGCGCGCCCTGGGGCATCAACATCACGCTCTTCACCTTCGTGCTGGTGGCGGCCATCGTCGGCCTGCAGCGGTGGGTTGAGACGGACGACGCGGCGGTGGGATGGATTCCTCTGGCACTGGGCGCCGCGGCGCTGATGGCCTGGCGCGACTCGCCCACGCTCAAGGCGCTCACCCTGTCGGCGCTCGCGCTGGTGCTGGCACTGGCGATGCTGCGGGCGCGCGGCGGCCACGTGCGGCTGGCGGGGCTGGCCAACCTGGCGCTCGGCGCCCTCGCGTCCGTGGCCGACGCCGCGGTGGGCACGGTGTCGCTGCTGACCCGCGACGTGCGCTGGAAGGAGCTGGGGGGCGGCGGATGGCCGGTCGCCATCGCAGTCCTGCGCGGCACCGCCATCGGCCTGCCCCTGCTGCTGGTGTTCGGCCTGCTGCTTTCGGCGGCGGACGCGGCGTTCGAGCGGCTGCTGGGCAGCGTCTTCGGCTTCGACCTGGCGTCGGGGATGGGGCACGTGCTGCTCGCCGCGTTCATCGCCTGGCTCGCGGGCGGCGTGCTGCGGACGATGGCCGTGGGCGGCGACCAGCCGGGGCCGGACGTTGTACGCCCGGCGGGGCTGTCGCTGGGGATGGTGGAGGTGGGCACCGCGCTGGGGATGTTGAACGCGCTGTTCCTGGCCTTCGTCCTCGTGCAGCTGCCGTACTTCTTCGGCGGGGTCGCGCGCGTGCAGGCAGCGGGTTCGACCACCTTCTCGGAGTACGCGCGGCGCGGGTTCTTCGAGCTGGTGACGGTGGCCGGCTTGGTGCTGCCCCTGCTGCTGCTGGCCGACTGGATCGTCCGGCGCGAAAAGCCCGGGCACGAGCGCGCGTTCCGGCTGCTGGTGGGCATGCAGGTGGCGCTGCTGTTCGTGATCATGGCCAGCGGCCTTCATCGCATGCGGCTGTACTGGGGCGCCTACGGGCTCACGGAGCTGCGGCTGTACACCACGGCCTTCATGCTGTGGCTGGGCGTTGTGTTCGTCTGGTTTGTGTGGACCGTGCTGCGCGGCCATCGGCAGAGGTTCGCCTGGGGCGCGCTGATGGCGGCGGTGGAGATGATGGTGCTGCTGCACGTCGCCAACCCCGACGCCATGATCGTCCGCGTGAACGCCTCGCGTGCCGACGCGGCCGCGCGCTTCGACGCCATCTACGCCGCCCGGCTGAGCGCGGACGCGGTGCCGCCGCTGCTGTCTACGCTCCGGGCCGTGGACGACAGCCCCACCCGATGCCACGCCGCCGAGCGCCTGCTCGCGCGCTGGGAGGGCGAGGGCGACTGGCGCAGTTGGAGCCTGTCGCGCGGCCGCGCCTCCTCGGCCGTCGCCCGCCATCGCAAGGAACTCCAGTCGATGGCCTGTCCCGCGGCACCGGCGTCGGTCGCGACTTCACTGCCGGCTCGCCCGGCGGTGGGGCGATGAGCACGGCGGATCTGGGCGCCCGGCTGGAAATGCCGGCGCAGGCCACCGCGTCCGTCGCCCTGGTTCCGCTTCCGGGCGCACGGCAGTTGGTCCCGGGCGCCACGCGCGCCCCCGCGAACGCCATGCTGTGGGTCTTCGTGGTGGGGTACGGTGGATTGGCGACCATCTGCGCCGCGGACCTGCTCGCCCCATGGATGGGATGGGCCGTCGCCCTGCTGTACGCTCCCGGCGTGCTCTGCACGATGATGGCGGGGGCCGTCCTGGGGCTGTACACGGTGTGGAAGCCCACCGAGCGCAAGTTTCGCCAAGCGGTGGTGCCGGCCGTGGCGCTCGTGGCCACCCTCGCCACCGCGGAGCTGCGGACGGAGTTCGGAGTGGAGGCCTTCGCGTCGTCGCGGGTCACCCTTCTCGCGCCCGTGGCGGACCAGGTGATGCGGAGCGGAAGGATCGAAGTGCTCGCGGTAGCAGGCGAGTGGGTGGAGTTGAACGGATATGCGGGGAGCCGAAGGGACGGGTTCTACTCCGCGCAATCGTCGACGAGCCCACGGATCGAGCCTCAGTACGAGCGATCGGCGAGCAGGTCTATGGACGATGTGCTGGCGTCGGACGGGATCAGCCGGCCTGAGTTCGACCGTCTGACCGCGGCGATGAGGGCCGCCGGAGTCGATCGAATCCTGGCCCGGCCCGGCCACGTCTCGTTCCGGCTCGGGCAGAACGGCTCCACGTACCTTGTCTACGCGCGCCCCGGCCAGCCGCTGGCCTCCACCACCAGCTATCTGGAACGTACGACGCTGCGCCGAACGCCGCTCGGTGACGGCTGGTACCTGCTGCGCAGATAGCGGGAAGGGTCCGGACGGCGAAAGGGGGAGAGCACGATGATCGTGCCCTCCCCCTTCCCGTGCAGGCCGCCTTACGCCCGCGGCAGCACCGGGGCTCGTTCGCCGCGCAAAATCTCCTCGAGCTCGCCTACCATCGTGCCGTCGCCGGGCTCGCTGGTGTCGAACAGGCCGTCCTGGCCGCGCGTGGCGTTGCGAGCCGGCGCATGCAGGTTCAGCCACCGATCGAACGCCTCGCAGGCACCCAGCAGCGCGTAGAACGTCCTGCCCCGGCGCGACGGGCTGCCCATGAGGTCGGCGATCAGCGCGATGAAGGAGACCGGGATGACGATGGCGTCCTTCATCCCGTCCAGCACCGTCTTGAACTGGAAGATGAGAAAGTCGCGGATCAGCACGCCCGACGGCGTGCCTTCGTATTCGTTCATGCCAGCCTCCGGAACGGAATCGATGTTCATGGGGGGTGATACGGCGGGGGAGGGGCGGCGGTTTCAGCCGAAGCCGGGTCCGCCGAAGGGGATTCCCGGGCCCGGGGGCCTACAGCCGGGCCTCGGGAGGAATCTCGATGGCCACGCCGTCCGCCACCCGCCGCATCACGGGAAGGATGGCGGGCACCGGGGCATCCGCCAGGGCGGCGAAGATTTCCCCGACGGTTCCGTAGCCGGCCAGGCGCCGCAGCGTGTGCACGGTGGGCGGCAGCATCTTCAGCGAGCCCAGCTCGAAGTAGTGCACCGCGCCACGGGCCGTCAGCCAAACGCTTTCCGTCAGCTCCTCCTCGTGCGGCGTGCACACGGCCTCGGCGTCCACGCGGGCCAGGAAGAAGCGCGTGTCGTAGCGCCGCGGTTCCGGCTCGGGGGTAATCCAGTGCGCCAGATACAGCAGCTCGTCTCCCGCCATCCGCAGGTTGCGGGTGATGAAGATCTGCCGCAGGTCTACCACGCTGCTGAGCAGTGCGCGCCGTGCCACGTCGATGTTCGAGAGCGCCCCGCCCGGGTTGGTGGCGTCGTCCGACACGCGGGCCAGCAGGATCCCCGTTTCCTCGAACGCCTCGCGCACGGCGGCCACCACGTAGGCCAGCGCCTCGGCCGGGTCGACAAGGCCCAGGCGCTCGGCCCACTGCATGGGCGTGGGCCCGTCCAGGCGCTCCATCACGGCCGGGTCGCGGTCGTCGTCGTCCACCACGCCGCCGGGAAACACCCACGCGTCGGCCGCGAAGCCGCTGCGCTTGCTGCGGCGCATCAGCAGCACCTCGGGCCCGTCGTCCGAGTCGCGCGCCAGCAGCACGGTGGCGGCCGGGCGCGTGGGCGCCGGGACGAAGCCGCCCGCCTCCACCTTGGCCGCGAAACCCGCCGGAAGATGCTCTTCCGGGATCAGGAACACGTTCGGATCGCCGGTGGCGCGGCGCGTCGCCGAGGCGGCGGACAGGTGGGAAGACGGCTCGGTCACGGGAGGGGACGCTGGAGTTTCGAATGGCTGAACCGCAACGTACGGCGCAGGATGCGCGCCGCGAAAGAGCCTTGCCCGCGAGTGGACGTGCGCGCGGTCATCCGGCGTCCGCCGACGCATCGACCGGGGCCCCGAATCCGCCACCTCCCGGTGTCTCCAGCACCAGCCGGTCGCCCGCCTCCACCTCCATCCCGTCGACGGACTTCAGTTCGATTTCTCCGCCCGCCGCGCGGACGACGCGCTGGCGCCCGGGCGCGCCGCCCAGGCCGCCCGCCATGCCGTACGGCCCCTCCGCGCGGTGCTGGGTGAGGACGGACAGCGACATCGGCTGCAGGAACGTGAGCTCGCGCACGGCACCGTCGCCGCCGCGCCAGCGCCCGGCCCCGCCGGAGCCCGCGCGCATGGCGAAGCGGTCCACCCGCACGGGATAGCGGTGCTCCACCACCTCGGGATCGGTGATGCGCGTGTTGGTCATGTGCGTGTGCACCGCGCTGGCCCCGTGCCATCCCGGTCCCGCGCCCGACCCGCCACAGACCGTCTCGTAGTAGCCGAAACGCTCCGATCCCCAGAGCACGTTGTTCATCGTCCCCTGGCTGCACGCGGCCAGGCCCAGCGCCTTGAGCAGCGTGTCGGTGAGCCGCTGGCTGACCTCGGTGTTGCCGCCCACCACGGCGGGGTCGCGCGCGGGATCGCGGAAGGGCGGGTTCAGCAGGCCGGGGGGGATGTCGAGCTCCACCGCCCGCATCAGCCCCTCGTTCAGCGGAAGCGGCTCGCGCACCAGAAGCCGCAGCACGTAGAGGACGACGCTGCGGACGATGGCGGGAGTTGCGTTCAGGTTGCCGGGATGCACGTCCGCCGAGCCCGCGAAGCTGATCGAGGCGCGGTCGCCTTCGACGACGATGCGGACGCGGAGCGGCGAGCCGTCGTCCAGCCGCTCCTCGGCTTCGTATACGCCATCGGGAATGCCGCGCAGTGCGGCGCGGATGCCGTCTTCCGCACGGCGCTTCAGCGCGCCCATGTAGCCGGCCACGGCGCCGCGCCCGTGCTCGCGGGCCATCGCGCGCAGCATCTCGGCGCCGCGGTGGTTGGCGGCGACGGCGGCGGCCAGGTCGGCCAGGTTGTCGTCCACGGCGCGAGAGGGGTGCGGGCCGCCCTCGAGCACCGCGCGGATCTCGCCCCACCGCGCCTGGCCCTCGCTCACCAGGTGCATCGGCGCGATCACAACGCCTTCTTCCGCCAGCGTGCGCGCGGACGGCGGCATGGACCCCGGCCGCGTTCCGCCGATCTCGGCGTGGTGCGCGCGGCTGGCCACGTAGCCGATTACCGTACCGTCCGTGTCGTGAACGGGCGTGATGACGGTGACGTCCGGCAGGTGCGATCCCCCGAAGCCGGGGTGGTTGGTGACGACGACGTCCCCCGGCCGCATGGGAACGGCCTCGCGGACGGCGCGCACGCACAGCCCCATGGCGCCCAGGTGCACGGGAATGTGCGGCGCGTTCACGACCAGCTCGCCGTCGGCGTCCAGCAGCGCGCAGGAAAAGTCCAGCCGTTCCTTGACGTTGGTGGAGAGCGCCGTCCGGCGGAGCATTTCGCCCATCTCTCCCACGAGCGCGCGGAATCGTGAGATGAAGAGCTCGGTGCGGACCGCGTCGGGGGAGGAAGTGCGTGAGTGCGTGAGTGCGTTAGTGCGGGAGTGAACGGCACCTGGATCGGGCGCCGTCGCGGCGGCGTGATCGACACCCACTTCTGCACTCACGCACTGCAGTATCACGTTTTCTGCCGAATCCAGCCGCGCCATCCACCCCGGGGCCACGAACGTCGCGCTGTGGCGCTCGGCGATCAGCGCGGGACCGGCCAGGCGCGCGCCGGGGCGCAGTCGCTCGCGCTCATACACCGGGACGTCCGCCCACGCGCCGCCCAGCCAGGTGGGGCGGGTGGCGGCTGGGGTCGCGTCGTGGGGCTGGGGGTCGGGGGCGGCCGGGGGATCGGCGACTACGGTGGATGCGATGGCGCGCAGGCTCTCCACCTCGATCGGCCGCGCGGCGGGGCGGTGGCCGTAGATGGCGGAGTGGCGATCCTCGAACGCCGTACGGAGGTCGATGGACGGCTCCCAGTCCACCATCAGCGTGGAATCCTGGCCCACGTAGCGCAGGCTGGCGATCCGCCGCCGGATGACGATGGAGGACCGGTCGACGCCCTCGCGCGCCACGGCGTCCACCGCCTCGGCCGCCAGGGATTCGAAGGTGGATGCGATCTCGCTGCCGATCTCGTCCAGCCGCCGCAGCACCTGCCGCTCCGCGAAGCGCTCCAGCGGCGCGTGCCCGATGCCCAGCGCGCTCAGCAGCCCCGCGTCCGCCGGAACCACGACCGTGCCGATCCCCAGACGCGAGGCGACACCGCATGCGTGCTGCGCGCCCGCCCCGCCGAACGCCACCAGCGCGTACTCGCCGGGATCGTATCCGCGCCGCAGCGAGATGCCGCGGATGGCGTCGGCCATGCGCTCGTCCGCGATGTCGATCAGGCCGGAAAGCAGGGCCTCACCGCCGACGTCCTCCCGCGTCTGCTCGCGGACGCGCGCCGCCAGCTCGTCCGCCGCGACGCGGGCGGGCTCCGGGTGAACGGGGATCGCGAAGCGCGCGGCGTCCAGCCGGCCCAGCAGCAGGTTGCAGTCGGTGACGGTCAGCGGGCCACCGGCGCCGTAGCACGCCGGCCCGGGGGACGCGCCGGCGCTTTCCGGCCCCACGCGCAGCCCCTGCGCGTCGATCGTGCAGATCGATCCGCCGCCCGCGGCCACGCTCTCGATGGCCAGCGCGGGGGCGACGATCCGCGCGCCGCCCACCTCGTGCTCCCACACGTACTCGAAGTCGCCGTCCACCCGCGCCACGTCGGTGCTGGTGCCGCCCATGTCGAAGGCGATCACCCGCGCGAACCCCGATCGCCGTCCCGCCAGCGCGGCACCCACCACGCCACCGGCCGGACCGCTGAGCAGCGAGTCCTTGGCGCGAAAGTCCGCCGGCTGCACCAGTCCACCCGAGCTCGTCATCACGTGGAGGCGCCCGCCGCCCAGCGCCCCGCGCACGCCCTCCAGGTACCGCCCGATCACCGGCCCCAGGTAGGCATCCACCGTCGCCGTCTGCGCGCGCGACAGCAGCCCGATGAACGGCGCAAGGTCGCTGGAAAGCGCCACGTGCTCGAACCCCGCCTCGCGCAGCACCCCCGCCAGCGCCCGCTCGTGCGCCGGGTCGCGGAAGGCGTGCATCAGCGCCACCGCCGCGGAGCGCACGCCAGCCGCCACCGCCCGCTCGGCCGCGGAACGCGCCGCGTCCAGGTCCAGCGGCACCAGCACCGACCCGTCCGCCGCCAGCCGCTCCACGACCTCGGCGGCGGTGGTGTACAGCGGCTCGGGCGTGCGCACGTCCAGCGCGAACAGGTCCGGCCGCTGCTGCGTGCCAATCCGCAGCAGGTCGCCGAAGCCGCGGGTGATGAACAGCGCCGTGGGCGCGCCCCGCCGCTCCAGCAGCGCGTTGGTGCCGCGCGTGGTCGCCAGCCGCATCGCCAGCGGCGGGAGCGCGGCGTCCGCGGGGGTGCCCGTCACCAGCCGCGCGGCCAGGATGGGCGCCTCCTCGGCGGAGCGAACCTCCACCGCGGCTCCCGGCTCGGCGCCAGACAGCGGCCCGTCCAGCCGGACCGTGCCCGCCGCCGGGTCGTACGAGCGGATGCGGGTCGCGGAATCCATCGCCAGCAGCCGCAGCTTCAGCCCGTCCACCACGCCCGGCGCCGCGCCCCACTCCTCTCCGATCGTCAGCACGTCGGGCGCATCCACGGAACGGATCACGCCACGGAGCGCGCTGCTGCTGAGCACCTTGGCGCGGCGAAGCGTCCCCGCCGGGTCCAGCGCCAGGCAGTCCGTGAAGGTGCCGCCGGTATCGATCCAGATCTGCCAGGTCACGGAAAGCGCGATCAGAAGAAGCGGCGCACGACAGCCAGCAGCAGGCTGAGCACCACGGAAACGACGATCATCGTCACGATGGGAAAGTAGACCCGCGTGTTGCCGCTCTCGATGCGGATGTCACCCGGCAGGCGCCCCACCCAGCCCAGCGCGCCCGTCATCACCAGCAGCCCCACGATGACGATCGCGGCGCCGAGCCCCACGATCAGCAGGCCCACGGATCGGTTGTCCATGCGAATGTGGAGGAAAACGGGCGGACGCGGTTCGGAAAAGCGATGATAAGCGCGCTGGGCGGCGCGGAAAAGACGAGGCCCCGGCAGACTCTCGCCCGCCGGGGCCTCAGGTGCGGCGAATCCTGCCGCGTGCTACTTGTCGTTGCCCTCGGTGGGCGTGACGCTGACGTCCGGCGTCACCACGGTCTGCGTGTCGGTGCCCACGTTCACGTTCGCGGGATCGACGTCGATCGACGGAGCCTCGCCGCCCTTCACGTCAACGTCCGGGAGCGAGCCCTTGTCCTCGACCTCGGCGGTGCACGCGCCCAGCGCCAGCCCGAAAGTGGCGATCGCCAGCAGTCGCTTGATTTGCATACGGTTATCTCCCTGAGACGGAAACGGAAAAGCCTGCCGCTTCGTCGGGGTGCAACGCGCGTGCCTAACCTGTGTTCATCCTGCTGCCGGCGTGCCACCCCGGTCTCACGGGAGAACGCTCGTTCGGTTGTGCGACAGGCGGATGGGAGCGATCTTGGCGACTTGAGCAGGGCGTATACGAACCAGCACCATCGAACGGACATCGTATGAACAACCGGCATATCCGCCCGGTAGAGATCTATCTGAACACGCCGCCGCCGGATCCCAGCGTACCCCGGGCGGTGCGCGGCTCGCAGGTGACCTTCGCCGACCTGGCCGAGCCGCAGAGCCAGAACGTGGCGGGAACCCTCTTCGGCGGCGTGCTGCTGGGGTTCATCGACCGCGCGGCGGCGTTCTGCGCCATGAAGCACGCGGGCCGTCCCGTGGTCACCAAGAGCTTCGACGAGGTGGAGTTCAACGAGCCCATCTACATCGGCGAGCTGGTGATTGCGCACGCGTCGGTGAACTTCACGGGCAACACCAGCATGGAGATCGGGGTGAAGGTGATGGCGCAGAACCCCATCACCGGTACCGAGCGGCACACCAACACCTGCTACGCCACCTTCGTCGCGCTCGACGAGACCGGCCGGCCGGTGCGCGTTCCCCCCGTGCTCCCCGAGACGGACGAGGAAAAGCGCCGCTTCGAGGGCGGCCGCCAGCGCCGCGAAGAGCGCCTGGCCCGCCGCCGTCCGCGCAAACGCGAGTAGCGGCGGCGCAGACTGTGCGGCCGGTGGCGGGAGGTGTCCAGACTTGCCAGTTTTTCGTCCGCTGTGTAACGTTGGCTAGCGCGTCGGATCACCAGACCGATTCCCTCACGCACCCACGGAGGCAAGGTTGAAGATCGCACCTTTGGGACGTGAGGCCACGATCGACGACCTCTACAAGGTCGAGGGCAAGGCGGAGCTCGTGGACGGGAGGATCCTCCTCATGAGCCCCCGGGGAGATCTGCACGGCACGGCCGCAGGCAACATTTTCGCCAGCCTGAAGGCGTACCAACGGGCTCATGGCGGCGGTCGGGCTTACACTGGCGGGCTGGGCTTCATCTATTCGCCCCGACGCTCCTTCTCGCCCGACGCGTCCTGGTATGTCGGTCCACGAGCGGGTGGCAAGATGCTGGACGGCGTCCCGCTGTTCGTTGCGGAGGTGCGCAGCCCGGAGGACTACGGCCCTGCGGCGGAGCGGCGGATGGCGGCGAAGCGCGCGGCCTACTTCGACTGCGGCACCCAGGTCGTGTGGGACGTGGACGCGTTGCGCGCGGAGGTGATTCGCGTGTACCGCGCCGCGGACCCGGAGAACGCCGACGTCTACAAGCGCGGCGAGGTCGCCGACGCCGAGCCGGCGGTGCCGGGATGGCGGTTCCCGGTCGAGGAATTGTTCGAGGACTAGGCCCAGATCGCCCTCCCGCTCGGCGCACACGGCTTTGCCTCTCCGGCACCATCTTCCCTGGCGCGCACCGTCATCTGCACCACTGCACACCCCGAACTGACCCGCCACCGCGCGTGACCGATATCCGCCTCTCCCAATCCGCCGCGCGGGCGCTGATGCTGGCCGCGCAGGGGCTGGATCGGCGTCCGCGGCGCCGCGCCACCAGGGCCGGCGTACTCGACGCCATCCGCCGCATGGGCGCGCTGCAGATCGATACCATCAGCGTCGTGGCGCGCAGCCCGTACCTGGTGCTGTGGTCGCGCCTGGGCGATTATCGGCCGGAGTGGCTGGATTCACTGCTGGCCGAAGGAAAGCTCTTCGAGTACTGGGCGCACGAGGCCTGCTTCCTTCCCACCGAAGACTACCCCCTGTTCCGCCGCCGCATGCTCGATCCTTCATGGGCCGGGTGGCGAGGGTCGCACGCGCTGATGGAGCGGCACCCGGAAAGCGCCGCGCGGCTCCTGGCGCTGGTGCGCGAGCGCGGGCCAGTGCGGTCCAGCGACTTCGAGCGGCTGGAGAAGGGCGGCACCTGGTGGGACTGGAAGCCCGAAAAGCGGATGCTGGAGGCCCTGTTCACCGCCGGCGAGCTGATGATCCGCCGGCGCGACCGGTTCCAGCGCATCTACGACCTTCGCGAGCGGGTGCTGCCGTCGTGGAGCGACGACCAGCTGCCCCCGGCCGAAGCCGTGGATCGCGCGCTGGCTCTCAAGGCCGTCCGCGCGATGGGCGTCGCGAAGGCCAGGTGGGTGGCCGACTACTACCGGACGAGCAAGACGGCGACGAAGCTGCTCCCCGCGCGCCTGGCGCAATCCGGAGAGCTTCACGAGGTGGCGGTGGAGGGATGGAAAGAGCCCGGCTACGTGCACCCCGACCACCTGCCGGCCGCGCGCGCCGCGGACGAGGGGCGCCTGAAGCCCACGCTCACCACCCTGCTTTCTCCGTTCGATCCGCTGGTGTGGGACCGGGTGCGCGCCAGCGAGATGTTCGGCTTCGACTATCGGCTGGAGTGCTACACGCCGGCTCCCCGGCGCGTCTACGGCTACTACGTGCTTCCCATCCTGCGGCGCGGCCGGCTGATCGGGCGGATGGATGCCAAGGCGCACCGGCAGGAGGGGATCTTCCAAGTGCGGGCACTGTACCTGGAACCGGGCGTGCGCCTGAGCGACCGCGCCGCCGCCGACGTGGCGAACGCCATCCAGGAGTGCGCCGCGTGGCACGGAACGCCCGGCGTGTCCATCACCCGTTCCGACCCGCCACAAGTAGCACATCAGATCGCGGGATGTCTGGACGCAGCGCGGATTGCAGCTTCCCGGGGCGGTTGATGAAGTGGACAGTCCGATATAGATTAACCGCAGCGTCTTCATCCAGGAGGTCCGACGTGATCCAGCACAATCCTGATTTCCGCCTGCCGGTGCCCGAGGCCGCGGCCAGGCTGGCGGAGGTCGTAGAGCAGGTAACCGGCGACCCGGGGCGGGCGGTGGTCGTAACCCCTGATGTGGCGGCGCGGCCGGCGGTGATCGTGGACGCGGAGCACTATCGGCTCGCGGTCGCCAAGGCCGCGTCCCTGGACCGCTTGAACGGCCGCCCCGTTCCGCATGGCGGGCTGGTCGTGCCGCTGGTCGACGATGTGGAGATCGAGGCGGGGATCGCCGCGCGGCGTAGAGAGCAGACCCGCCTGGCGGCAGCCAAGCTCGCGGATCTCCGATGACGCTCGCGGGACGGCGAGCGAACTCGGCGTGCCTCTGATCACGCGCGATCCAGAGATCGCCAACGTCGCGGGTCTGGAGATCCTCTGGTAGCCGACTTGCCGAAACCGATCCGCAGCACCTCTCGTAAGTCATTCTCACGCACGCAATTCGCAGGGCGTCGGCGGGCACCTTCACCACCGGGCGGATGTACGGAATCGCGGGGCTGCTGACCGGCCGCACGCTGTGCGGGCGCTATCGCATCGAGGCGGTCGTGGGACGCGGCGGCATGGGAGCCGTGTACCGCGCCCTCGACGAGCGCCTGGGCCGCGCCGTGGCCGTAAAGGTGATCGGCATCGTGGCGCACGAGCCGGCGGAGCACGCGCGCCTGCAGGCCCGCTTCCTTCGCGAGGCGCGCGCCGCCGCCGCGCTTCACCACCCCAATGTGGTGGCCATCCACGACTTCGGCGCCGACGAGGAGCTGGGGCTGGACTTTTTGGTGATGGAGCTGCTCCACGGCGAGGACCTGGCCATGCGCCTGGCGCGCAGCGGCCCGCCGCCCACGCACGTGTCGCTTTCCATCCTCCGCCAGGCCGCCCGCGGGCTCGCGGCCGGCCACCGCGTCGGCATGGTGCACCGCGACGTAAAACCCGGCAACCTCTTCCTCCTGGAGGGCGACCACGCCGACGACCTGCACGTCCGCGTGCTGGACTTCGGCATTGCGCAGGTGGCGGGAGACGAGGGCGCGACGGCGGCGCAGCTGACGGAGTACGGACGCGCGCCGTTCTCCCCCGCGTATGCCTCGCCGGAGCAGATGCGCGGCGACGACCGCATCACCCCCGCGTCCGACGTGTTCAGCCTGGGGGCGGTGGGCTACCACCTGCTCACCGGCCTGCGCCCGTTTACCGCCACGGATGCGGGGCGGATGGCGATGGAGGCGGCCGAGTCCGTGCGCATGCTGCCGGAGCGCGCGCCGCACCTGCCGCGGGCCGTAGTGGAGACGCTTCAGCGCGCGATGGCGGCCAACCCGGCGCAGCGCTTTCGCGACGCGGCCGAGTTCGCCGAAGCCCTCTCCACCGGCGCGACGCCCCTGTCCTCGGAACCCCCGGTGCACACGGCCACCACGCCGCCCCCCGTGCGGACGCCGCGGGCATCCCTCGCGGCCGCCGTCTCGGTGGAGCCGTCGCCCGACGACGAGACCCGGATGCAGATGCCGCCGCCCGCACGGGGGCACGCGTCCATTCCCGCGCCGGCGATGTACGCGCCGCCGCCGGCGCATGCGTATCCGTCCGCCGCGGCGCCGACCGCATATCCGGCGGCCGCGGCGCCACCGGCCGCGTATCCGCCCGCCGCGTACCCGCCGCCCCGCGCGGGGGCGATGCGCCGGTTCGCGCGGGGACTGTGGCAGTTCATTATCACCTGCACGGCGCTGGCGCTGTTCGTGGGCGCGTGGGCCCTGGCGAGCATGGGTGTGACGGCGGAAGACACGCGGTGGGTCTACGCGGGTGCCGCGGCCGCCATCCTGTTCACGCCGCTGGCGGTCCACCGGCTGAACGGGGGGCGGGGGCGGCTGGGGCTGGGCGTCGCGGCCTGCATGCTCGCGACCGGCGGGGCGGTCTACTACGTGGGGACGGACGGCGATCCGGCCATCACCCTGGCCGCCGTCTTCGGCGTGCAGGTGGTCGCGAGCTTCATCACGTTGCGCCTCACCCGCCGGCGCCTGCCGTTGGACGCGTACCATCCGGGGACCTGACCGGCGTCCCGGTTGATAAGAATCGCCAAGGAGAGAAACGGATGGGAGCGTGGGGTGCGGGGAGCTTCGACAACGACGACGCGGTAGACTGGCTGGCCGACCTGGAGCACGCGCGCGACCTGGCGCCGATCGACGCCGCGTTCGCCACCGTCACGGGTGAAGGCGAGCCCGGGGAGCCGGAGGCGTCGGTGGCCATCGCCGCCGCGGAGGTGGTCGCCGCGATCGACGGCCGCCCGCTGGCGGACCTCCCGGGCGAGATCGTCGACTGGATGGCGTCCGCCCGCCTGCAGCCGGATCCCGGGCTCACGGAGCGCGCCCGCGCCGCCGTTCAGCGCGTCCGCTCCTCGTCCGGGCTGAAGGTGCTGTGGGGAGAGGGCGATCCCGCCGAGTGGTACGGGCACATCGACGATCTGCTGGGGCGGCTCGGGTAGAACAAAGGTCGTGGCGGGCAGACGGACATCGGCGCACGCCGCGGCCCCCCCCATCCCCAGCCCTTCCCCCGCACACTGCGCGGGGGAGAAGGGAGCCAGTGTGGCGCCTCGCCATAACTCGTTGCAACGCCCGGCCTTGTCATCCCGATGCCCAGGCGCGCCGCACCCGCCCGCAGCACATCCCACGCGTGCCGAAGGATCTTGCCGAGGGCACGTAATAGCGTGGGCGCGGCAGCGGACACCGGAGCAGAGGCCGCAACATCGGGCGTTTCGAACTGGGCCGGCGCATGCCCCGGCTGCCCTCACCCTCGGCCCCTCTCCCGCAAGCGGGAGAGGGGAGAATTCGATCGCGCTTCAGCAGGTGCAGAGTGCGTGATCCCGCACCCTCCACGTTGCCGGCGCACGCCGCTGTTGGCCCCTCCCCCGGCCCCTCCTCGCACGGTACTGCTGTGCGGAGAGGGGAGAATTCGATTGCGCTGTGGACGGCCTCGCGCGCCCGACTACGCCAGCAGTCCGCGCAGGCGGACTTTGGGCCGTTGTTGCCGCGACTTCAGTCGCCCCAGCAGGGCCGAGACCTCGGCTGCCGTGCCCGCTGCCGCGCCCTGGCTGGTACCCGTCCGCGGTTAGGTCCTTCGGCGCGGCAGGTCTGGCGTACGGGCCGGCAAGGTGCGCCTGCGGCTCAGGATGACAGGTGCGCTTCGGCAGGTTTAGCTGGCGCGCTTGACTCCGCTAGCAGTCCGCGAAGGCGGACTTTGGGCCGTCGTTGCCGCGACTTCAGTCGCCCCAGCAGGGTCGAGGCCTCGGCTGAACACGACCGCCCCGCTTTCCGATCCCCTCCGCCGCGAATACCTTCCGCTCGTCCTCTCGGCAGAGTCCCCGCACCCCCGGCGCACCGTGTTCCGACGCATCGCCCCGCTCGCCGCCGTGCTGATCCCGGCGGCACTCGCCGCCCAGCAGCCCATGCCCGGCTACTCGCCGCGGTCCGCCGAGCGCGAGCGCGCCGCCGAGGCCGCCGCCGTGCGCGCCCCCACGCCCGAGCGCGCCCATGCCCACGCGCGCGTGCTCAGCGCCGAGCCGCACGTGGCGGGCACCCCGGCCCAGGCCCGCACGCGCGACTACGTGATCCAGCAGATGCGCGCGATGGGGCTGCAGACGGAGGTGCGCGAATACCGCGTCTGGCTGCCGCACGCCACCGCCGTCCGCGCCTGGCGCGTCTCGCCCGACGCCATGGAGTTGGAGCTGGCCGAGCCCGCCGTACCGGGCGACAGCACGTCGGGGATGCCGCCGTACCTCACGGTGAACGGCTACAGTGCGGCCGGTGACGTGTCGGCCGAGGTGGTGTACGTCAACTATGGGCTCATCGAGGACTACGCGCGGCTCGACTCGCTGGGGGTCAGCGTGCGCGGCAAGATCGCCATCGCCCGCTACGGCAGGAGCTACCGCGGCATCAAGGCGCGCGAGGCCGAGCGGAACGGGGCCGTGGGGCTGATCATCTACAGCGATCCGCGCGATGACGGCTACGTGGTGGACGACGTGTATCCCGAAGGCCCCATGCGCTCCGCCGACGCCGTGCAGCGGGGCAGCGTGATGAACGGCAACGGCGACCCCTCCACGCCGGGATGGGCCAGCGTCGAGGGCGCGCGCCGCCTGCCCGCGGGCGAGATGTCCGTCCCGCGCATTCCCGTGGTGCCCATGGCGTACGGCGACGCGGCCGAGCTGCTGCGCGGCATCCGCGGTACGGACGTTCCGCAGGAATGGCAGGGCGGGCTCCCGTTCCGCTATCACGTGGGCCCCGGCCCCATCGTCGCTCGGCTGCGGGTGGAGACGGACGCGGAGACGGCGGGGTTCAAGGAGATCTGGAACACCTTCGGCATCATCCGCGGATCGGAGTTCCCGGATGAGATCGTGATGATCGGCGCGCACCGCGACGCCTGGGGCCCCGGCGCGGCCGACAACGTCAGCGGCACGGTGAGCGTGCTGGAAGCGGCGCGCGCCCTGATCGAGCAGGCTGCCAGCGGCAACCGCCCGCGACGGACGCTGATGTTCGCCACCTGGGACGCCGAGGAGTGGGGGCTGATCGGCAGCACCGAGTACGTGGAGCAGGACAGCGCACGGCTGATGCGCGGCGCGGTGGCGTACCTCAACCAGGACGCGTCGGCGCTGGGGCCGGACTTCGGCGGCGGCGGCTCGCCTTCGCTGCGGGCCACGCTGCGCGACGTGGCCCGCGTGGTGCCGGACCCGTCCGGGCAGGGGAGCGTGTACGAGGCGTGGCGGCGGCGCTCGGTGGTGGCGGATTCCATGGAGCCGTCGATGGGCGACCCGGGGGGCGGATCCGACTTCGCGGGCTTCTACAACCACCTGGGCATTCCGCACGCGGACTGGGGCTTCGGCGGGCGGTACGGCGTGTACCACTCCCAGTACGACTCGTACGAGTGGATGCGGCGCTTTGGCGACCCCGAGTGGAAGAGCCACGCGGCAGCCGCGCAGGTGGGCGCGGCGATGATGCTGCGCCTGGCCAACGCCGACGTGCTGCCGTACGACTACGCCGAGTTCGCGCGGACCATGCGCGGCTACCTGCCCATGATGGATGCGGCCATCCGCAAGCAGGGGTGGGAGCTGTCGACGGACCCCCTGCGCGCGTCCATCGACCGGATGCACGCGGCCGCCACGGAGTTCGCCACCGCGCGCGACGCCGCGCTCGCCGGCCGGGCGCCGGGACGCGCCACGCTGCAGCGCACCAACGCGGCACTGATGCGCGTGGAGCGCGCGCTCACCCGGCCGGAGGGGCTGGGTACGCGGCCCTGGTTCCGCGCGCTGATCTACGCCGCGGACGAGAACAACGGATACTCGAACGTGGTGTTCCCGTCCGTGTCCGAAGCCGTCCGCGCGAGCGACCGCGCGCTCACCGAACGCGAGGTGGCCGACCTGGCCTCGCGGTTCGACGCCGCTACGACTGCGCTCGTGGAAGCCCGGAGCGCGCTCACGAACTGAAAAACTGCAGTTTCACGCAGAGGACGCAGAGAGGACAGAGAGGACGCAGAGGCGCTTGCATGGGCCCTCTGCGTCCTCTCCCTTTTCTCTGCGCCCTCTGGTGCGTCAGGCGAAGCCTGACCTCTCTTGTGAACTGAAAGGAGTTCACCATGTGAAATGCCTGTGACACATGTAGCCGAGCAGGCAGGGTGGCCGGGCAACCGGAGCTCTGAAGCCCTGCGAGGCGCACGGTGCGAGCCGTAGCGAAAGCGAACCCGGTTCAGCCTCGAAACGCAAAGATGAGAGCGGCCAGCCTTTCAGAGATGGTGAAGCCAGCACGAACAGGGAAGACACAGGCATGTGCACCTGTCGGCTCTCCGGGGTGGTAGGGGACGGCGCGTATCGAGAGAGGGGTCGAGGAACCTGAGAAGCACCCGGCGTGCGGGGTCGTGCCCCGAGGCGCGGCTGGGAAACCATAACCAGCGTGTGCCGCACGGCCGGGTGGCGGAGGGGGCCATAGTAGCGGGGAAGCGGAGTAACTCCCGTGGAGCGAAGGGCCCCTGCCGGTGGGATGCGGAGTCAGAAACGAGGAGAGACCGCTTGCGTCACGACGCCACTACGGGAGACGGGGAGGAAGTGCCGGAGGCCTTTGCGGCCAACGGCAAGGGCCTGCCCCTGAAGCTCTTCACGCTGAGACAGAAGCTGTACCTGAAGGCGAAGCGAGAGCCGAAGTTCCGGTTTTATGCACTGTACGACCGGATCCACAGGCAAGACGTGCTTGAGGCGGCCTGGGACCTGGTGGCCCGTAACGAAGGCGCACCGGGGGTGGATGGGGTCACGATCGAGCAGATCGAGAACTCACCCGGGGGGCCGGATGCACTGGTGGCGGAACTGCACCAGTCGCTGAAGGCGAAGACGTACCGTCCTCAGGCGGTGCGGCGCGTGTACATCCCGAAGCCCGACGGCAGGCTGAGGCCGCTCGGCATTCCGACGATCCGTGACCGGGTGGTGCAAACGGCAGCGAAGCTGATCCTGGAGCCCATCTTCGAAGCGGATTTCCTGGAGTGTTCACACGGCTACCGGCCGAAGCGCAGCGCGAAGGATGCGCTGGCGCAGATCGAAGAAAATCTGCGCGCGGGATACACGGCCATCTACGATGCGGATTTACAAGCCTACTTCGACACGATCCCGCACGACAAGCTGATGAAGGCGGTCGAGCGGCGGGTGGCGGACCGTTCGGTCCTCGCCCTGATCCGCATGTGGCTGGATGCCCCGGTGGAAGATCGTGGCGAGGACGGCCGGCGGACGGTGAGCCGGCCAAAGCAGGGGACGCCGCAGGGCGGGGTGATCTCGCCCCTGCTGGCCAACCTGTACCTGCACTGGTTCGACGAGGTATTCCACCGCAGTCATGGGCCAGGGACGTGGGCGAAAGCCCGGCTGGTCCGCTATGCTGACGACTTCGTGATCATGGCGCGGTACGTCCCGGCTGCGATCACGAACTGGGTGGAAAGAACCGTGGAAGGATGGCTTGGCCTGACGATCAACCGGGAAAAGACCCGGGTGGTGAGCGTGACCCGGACCAGCGGGGAGAGCCTGGATTTCGTGGGCTACACCTTCCGCTACGACTGGGATCGCCATGGAAGAAAGTTCCGCTATCTGACGGCGGTTCCTTCAGACAAGGCGGTGGCTCGCCGCAAGGAGCGCGTCCGGGAGCTGACAGGGCCGAAGCAGTGCTTCGTGCCCGTGTCCGAACTGGTTCAGCAGGTGAGCCAGGAGCTTCGGGGCTGGAGAGGGTATTTCAGCTACGGGCACCCGCGCCGCGCCCATCGAAAGGTGAACGCGT
>NZ_DASVSF010000025.1 GCF_036388275.1 Longimicrobium sp. | reverse complement strand
GGCCTGGGGTGCGTTCCTCAATGGCGCCACGCTCGTCGGAATTCCCCGGGACGTCCTCCTCTCGCCCCCCGCGCTGTACCGGATGCTGCGCGACGAGCGCATCACCACGCTCTACCAGACCACCGCGCTGCTCAACCAGCTCTCGCGCGAGCTGCCCGACGTGTTCGCGCCGCTGCGCGAGGTGCTTTTCGGCGGGCAGGCCGTGGACGCCGACAGCGTGCGCCGGCTGCTGAAGGCGGGCGGTCCCGAGCGCCTGCTGCACATGTACGGCCCCACGGAGACGACCGCCTGGTGCTCGTGGGAGCAGGTGGCGCACGTGGCGGAGGACGCGCTCACGGTTTCCGTGGGCCGCCCCACCGGCAACCAGCGGATCTATCTGCTCGACGCCGCGCTGAACCCGGTGCCCGTGGGCGTGCCGGGAGAAGCGTACGTGGGTGGCGACGGCGTGGTGCGCGGCTACCTGGATCGTCCGGGGCTGACGGCGGAGCGCTTCGTTCCCGATCCGTTCGCAGGCGAGCCCGGGACGCGGATGTACCGCACCGGTGACCGGCTGCGCTGGAAGGCGGATGGGCGGCTGGAGTTCATCGGCCGGGTGGACGAGCAGGTGAAGGTGCGCGGCTTCCGCATCGAGCCGGGGGAGATCGAGGCGGTGCTCTCGGCGCACGCGGAGGTGCGCGAGGCGCGGGTGATCGTGAGCGACGATGCGTCGGGCGAGAAGCAGCTGGTGGCGTACGTCGTCGGGAATGTGGATGCGGAGGGGCTGCGCGCACACCTGCGGGAAAGCCTGCCGGAGTACATGGTGCCGGCGGCGTTCGTGGGGCTGGAGCAGCTGCCGCTGACGCCGAATGGCAAGCTGGACGTCAAGGCGCTCCCCGCGCCGGAGCTGGGCTCGGCGGAGGACGAATACGTGGCTCCGGGCACGCCCGTGGAGGAGGTGCTGGCGGGAATCTGGGCCGAGGTGCTGCGCCTGGAGCGGGTGGGGGTGCACGACAACTTCTTCGAGGTGGGCGGGCACTCGCTGCTTGCCACCCGGGTGGTCTCGCGCATCCGCGAGGTGTTCGGGGTGGAGGTGCCGCTGCGCGCGCTCTTCGAGGGGCCGACGGTGGCGGAGCTGGCCGGGCGCGTGGAGGAGATGCGCCGGGCGGAGCTGCCGGTGCTGCCGCCGGTGGTGCCCGTGGAGCGGACGGGGGCGCTGCCGCTGTCGTTCGCGCAGGAGCGGCTCTGGTTCACCGACCAGCTGGAGCCGGGAAGCGCCGTCTACAACATCCCCGTGGTACGGTGGCTGGGGGGTGCGCTCGACGAGGCGGCGCTGGAGCGGAGCCTCGGCGAGATCGTCCGCAGGCACGAGGCGCTGCGGACCGTCTTCCGCGAGGTGGACGGCTCGCCGGTGCAGGTGATCGCGCCCTTCGGCGGGTTCTCCCTGCCGGTGGAGGACCTGTCGGGGCTGGGCGAGGCGGATCTCGAGGCGGCGGTCAGGCTCCGCATCGGCGAGGACGCGCGGCAGGCGTTCGACCTTTCGGCGGGACCGCTCTTCCGTGCGGCGCTGCTGCGGCTGGCTGCGGAAGATCACGTGCT
Organism: Longimicrobium sp.; assembly: GCF_036388275.1. NCBI lineage: Bacteria > Pseudomonadati > Gemmatimonadota > Longimicrobiia > Longimicrobiales > Longimicrobiaceae > Longimicrobium > Longimicrobium sp. The sequence goes on along the minus strand of NZ_DASVSF010000025.1, from coordinate 20,871 downwards.
GCTGGTCTCGATGCACCACATCGTCAGCGACGGGTGGAGCATGGGGGTGTTCTTCCGTGAGTTCTCCTCGCTGTACGAGGCGTACCGCGAGGGGCGCGAGTCGCCGCTCCCCGAGCTGCCGGTGCAGTACGCCGACTACGCGGTGTGGCAGCGCACGCAGCTGGATGGCGAGGGGCTGAACCGGCAGCTGGCGTACTGGAAGGAGCGCCTGACGGGAGCGCCGGGGCTGCTGGAGCTGCCGACGGACCATCCGCGCCCGGCGGTGCAGACGTTCCGGGGCGCGTCGGTGCCGGTGGATCTCTCCCTGGAGCTGCTGGAGCGCTTGCAGGCGCTGGGGCGGAGCGAGGGCGCCACGCTGTACATGACGCTGCTGTCTGCCTTCCAGGTGCTCCTCTCGAAGTACGCCGGCAGCGAGGACGTGGTGGTGGGGAGCCCCATCGCCGGGCGCACGCGCGGCGAGGTGGAGGAGCTGATCGGCTTCTTCGTCAACACGCTGGTGCTGCGCACCGACCTTTCGGGAGAGCCAAGCTTTCGCGAGGTGCTGCGCCGGGTTCGCGACCTCACGCTGGGCGCGTACGCGCACCAGGAGGTGCCCTTCGAGAAGCTGGTGGCCGAGCTGCAGCCCGAGCGGTCGTTGAGCAACTCGCCGATCTTCCAGGTGATGTTCGCGCTGCAGAACGCCGAGAGCCAGGGAGCCGCGCTGCAGGGGCTGAAGATGGGCGCAGGCGGAGCGGCCATGGAAACCGCAAAGTTCGACCTCTCCCTGACCCTCGCGGAAACCGCCCAGGGCCTGCGCGGAGGACTGAACTACAGTACCGACCTGTTCGAGCGCGGCACGATGGAGCGGATGGTCGGCCACCTGGCGCGGGTGCTGGAGCAGGCCGCGGCCCGGCCGGAGGCGCGGCTCGCGGAGCTGGACCTGCTCTCGCCGGAAGAGCGCGGCCTGGTGGTGGATGCCTGGAACCGGACCGAAGCGGAGTATCCGGCGGACCGGGGCGTCCACGAGCGGTTCCAGGAGCAGGCGGCGCGCACGCCGGGGGCGGTGGCCGTGCGCTTCCAGGAGGAGTCGCTCACCTACGGCGAGCTGAACGAGCGTGCCAACCGGCTGGCGCACCATCTCGCCGGCGTCGGTGTCCGGCCGGAGACGCGAGTCGCGATCTGCCTGGAGCGGGGGCCGGAGATGGTCGTTTCCGTACTGGCCGTGCTCAAGGCCGGCGGTGCGTACGTCCCGCTGGACCCCGCCTATCCCGCGGAGCGGGTTGCGTTCATGCTCGCCGACGCGACCGTGCCCGTGCTGGTGACGCAGGAATCACTGCGTCCGGCGCTCCCCGCCGGTGACGGCGTCAAGGTCGTGAGCGTGGATGGCGACGGGGACCGGGTCGCGGCGCAGCCTGCCGAGAACCCGGAACGCGGCGTCTCACCCGAGCACCTGGCGTACGTGATCTACACCTCCGGCTCCACCGGGACGCCCAAGGGGGTGCTGGTGCAGCACGGCTCCCTGGCCAACCTGCTGGCCGCCACGCGCGAGGCGTTCGGAGTGGGCGACGGCGACGTGATGCCGGCACTGGCCTCGTACGCCTTCGACATCTGGCTCTTCGAGGCGCTGCTGCCCCTTACCTCCGGCGCGGCGGTGCGCCTGGTGGAGCGCGACCGGGTGCTGGACGTGCCCGCGCTGCTGGAGGAGATCGCGGACGCCACGCTCGTGCATGCGGTTCCCGCGCTGATGCGGCAGCTGGTGCAGGTGGAGCGCGAGACGCCCCGGCTGGGCCGGCTGCGGCGCGCCTTCGTGGGTGGCGACCGGGTGCCGGCCGACCTCCTGGCGGAGATGCGGGAGGTGCTCGCCGGGGCGGAGACGCACGTCTTCTACGGCCCCACCGAGGGGACCATCCTGGCCTCCGTGCATCCCGTCCCGGCGGACGGGGTGCACGGGCACCCGATCGGCCGCCCGCTGGGGAACGTGCGCCTGTACGTCTGCGACGGGCTCGGCGGCCCGCAGCCGGCGGGCGTCCCGGGCGAGCTCCTGGTCGGCGGGGCGGGGGTGGCGCGCGGCTACCTGGGCCGCGCGGCGATGGCCGCGGAGCGCTTCGTCCCCGATCCGTTCTCGGCCGAAGGCGGCGCGCGGCTGTACCGCACGGGCGACCGGGCGCGCTGGCGGGCGGACGGGACACTCGAGTTCCTGGGGCGCACCGACTTCCAGGTGAAGGTGCGCGGCTTCCGGATCGAGCCGGGGGAGATCGAGGCGGTGCTGCGCCAGCACGAGAGCGTCACCGAGTGCGTGGTCGTGGCGCGCGAGGACGTGCCCGGCGGCCAGCGGCTGGTGGCGTACGTGGTCGGCGGCGTGAAGGCCGACGAGCTGCGGGAGCACGTGCGGCGGAGCCTGCCGGAATACATGGTGCCGGCGGCGTACGTGGTGCTGGAGGCGCTGCCGCTGACGCCTACGGGCAAGCTGGACCGCAAGGCGCTGCCGGCGCCGGAGTTCGCGTCGGACGTGGACCGGTACGTGGCGCCGCGGACGCCGGCCGAGGAGGTGCTGGCGGGGATCTGGGCCGAGGTGCTGAAGGTCGAGCGGGTGGGGGTGCACGACAACTTCTTCGCCCTGGGGGGCCATTCCCTCCTGGTGGTCACCCTCGTCGAGCGCATGCGGCGCCGCGGCCTGCGCGCGGACGTACGCGCCCTCTTCGTCACGCCCACGGTGGCGGAGCTCGCCGCGGCGGCGGAAGGCGACTCCCACGAGGTAGCGATCCCGCCGAACCGGATCCCGGCCGGCTGCGGCGCCATCACGCCCGAGATGCTCCCGCTGGTGGAGCTCACGCAGGCGGAGATCGACGGCATCGTGGCCGGCGTGCCGGGGGGCGCGGAGAACGTGCAGGACATCTATCCGCTGGCGCCCCTGCAGGAAGGGATTCTCTTCCACCACCTGCTCAGCCCGGAGAACGACCCCTACCTGCTTCCGCAGCCGTTCTCCTTCGAGAGCCGCGAGCAGCGGGACGCCTACCTGGCCGCGCTGCAGGCGGTGGTCGCGCGGCACGACGTCCTGCGCACGGCGGTGGTGTGGGAGGGCCTTTCCGAGCCGGTGCAGGTAGTCTTGCGTCACGCTCCTCTCGTGATCGAAGAGGTGGAGGTAGACCCGGCCGCGGACGATGCGGCGAGGCAGCTGCACGAGGCCTTCGACCCGCGGCATCACCGCATGGACCTGAGCCGCGCTCCCCTGCTGCGTGCCTACGTCGGCCGTGAAGCCGTCGCGGGGCGCTGGGGGCTGCTGCTGCTGCTGCACCACATGGTGAGCGACCATACCGCGGCAGAGGTGCTGCGCGAGGAGCTGGAGGCGCACCTGGATGGCCGCGCGGAGCAGCTCCCGACCCCTCTCCCGTTCCGCAACTACGTGGCGCAGGCGCGGCTGGGGGTGAGCCGCGCGGAGCACGAAGCGTTCTTCCGCGAACTGCTGGGAGACGTCGATGAGCCGACGGCGCCGTTCGGGCTGCGCGAGGTGCGGGGAGACGGGCTGGGGCTGGAGCAGGGGGTGGTGCGGGTGGAGGAGGAGCTCGGGGTTCGGCTGCGGGAGCGTGCGCGGCGGCTGGGAGTAAGCGCGGCGGCCGTGTACCACGTAGCGTGGGCTCAGGTGCTGGCGCGGGTCTCGGGCCGGAGCGACGTGGTCTTCGGGACCGTGCTCTTCGGGCGCATGGAGGGCGGGGAGGGGGCAGACCGGGTGCTGGGGCCGTTTATCAACACGCTGCCGGTGCGGATCCGGGTGGGGGAAGAAGGTGCGGAGGCGAGCGTTCGCCGGACGCATGTGCTGCTGGCGAGCCTGGTGCGGCACGAGCACGCATCGCTCGCGCTGGCGCAGCAGATGAGCGGGGTGCCGGCGCCGGAGCCGCTGTTCTCGGCGCTCTTCAACTACCGGCATGCCGGTAGTGGCGGCGGAGGCGGCGGAGGAGGGAAAAGCTCTGCGCGCGGGCCGAGGCAGGCGCAGGTCATCGAGCGTTCGAACTACCCGCTCAACCTTTCCGTGAACGACTGGGGAGATCGGTTCTCCCTGTCGGTGCAGGCCGAGGCGGGGGTGGGCGCGGAGCGCGTGGGCGCGCTGATGCACGTGGCGCTCGCGGGACTGGTCGAGGCGCTGGACGAGGCGCCGGAGCGGCCGCTGGAAGCCATCGAAGTGCTCCCGCAGGTCGAGCGGCGGCAGGTCCTGGAGGTGTGGAACCGCACGGCGGCGGAGTACCCGGTCGAGTCGTGCATCCACGAGCTGTTCGAGGCGCAGGCGGCCCGCACGCCCGGCGCGGACGCGCTCGTCTTCGAAGACGAGACGCTGAGCTACGCGGAGCTGAACGCGCGTGCCAACCGCCTTGCCCACCACCTGCGCGGCCACGGCGTGGGCCCCGACGTGCGCGTGGGCGTGCTGATGGAGCGTGGCGTGGAGATGGTGGTCTCTCTCCTGGCGGTGCTCAAGGCCGGGGGCGCGTACGTGCCGCTGGACCCGGGGCTGCCCGCCGAGCGGCTGGCGTACATGCTGGACGACAGCGGCGTGCCGCTGGTGCTGGTGCAGGCTGCCCTGCGCGAAGCCGTCCCCGCGCGCGAAGGCGCGGGGGTGCTGGCGGTAGACACGCTGGCGGAGGAGATCGCGGCCGAGAACACGGAGAACTCGGAGAGCGGCGCGGGGCCGGATTCGCTGGCGTACGTGATCTACACCTCCGGCTCCACCGGCCGCCCCAAGGGGGTGATGAACCAGCACCGGGGCGTGGTGAACCGCCTGGTGTGGATGCAGGCGCACTTCCGGATCGGCGCGGACGACGTGGTGCTGCAGAAGACGCCGTTCGGCTTCGACGTGTCGGTCTGGGAATTCTTCTGGCCGCTGCAGCAGGGGGCGCGGCTGGTGATGGCGCGGCCGGACGGGCACCGCGACCCGGCCTACCTCCGCGACGTGATCGAGCGCGAGGGCGTAACGACGCTGCACTTCGTCCCCTCCATGCTGCAGCCGTTCGTCGACGCGGTGGAGGCGGGCCGCTGCGGGTCGCTCCGCCACGTGGTCTGCAGCGGCGAGGCGCTGCCGCCGGCGCTGGTGCGGCGCTTCTACGACCGGTTCGCCGGCCCCGTGGTGCTCACCAACCTGTACGGCCCCACCGAGGCGGCCGTGGACGTGAGCTGGTGGGGGTGTGCGCGTGAGGACGCGGCCGGCGTGGTGCCGATCGGCCGCCCCGTCTGGAACACGCGGCTGTACGTGCTGGACGCGGCGCTCGAGCCCGTCCCCGTGGGCGTGCCGGGCGAGCTGTACATCGGCGGGGTGCAGGTCGCGCGGGGCTACCAGGGCCGCGCGGCGATGACCGCGGAGCGCTTCGTCCCCGATCCGTTCTCGACGGAAGGCGGCGCACGGCTGTACCGGACCGGCGACCGTGCGCGGTGGCGGGCGGACGGCGCCATCGAGTACCTGGGGCGGCTCGACTTCCAGGTGAAGGTGCGCGGCTTCCGCATCGAGCTGGGCGAGATCGAGTCCGTCCTGCGGGGCCACGAGGGCGTGACGGACTGCGTGGTCGTGGCGCGCGCGGATGCGGGTGAGACGCGGCTGGTCGCGTACATCGTGGGTGACGCGGAGGCGGAGGCGCTGCGCACGCACGTGCGGCGGAGCCTGCCGGAGTACATGGTCCCGTCCGCCTTCGCCTTCCTGGACGCGCTCCCGCTGACGCCGAATGGGAAGCTGGACCGCAAGGCGCTGCCGGCGCCGGAGCTCGCGTCGGCGGAGGACCGCTACGTGGCGCCGCGAACCCCGGCCGAGGAGGTGCTGGCGGGGATCTGGGCAGAGGTGCTGCGCCTGGAGCGGGTGGGGGTACAGGAGAACTTCTTCGAGCTGGGAGGCCACTCTCTGCTGGGCACGCGCGTGGTGTCGCGCATCCGCGAGGTGTTCGCCGTGGAGCTGCCGCTGCGCGCGCTCTTCGAAGGGCCCACGGTGGCGGAGCTGGCGGTGCGCGTGGAGGAGATGCGCCGCGCGGGGGTGCCGGTGCTGCCGCCCGTGGTGCCGACCGAGCGCACGGGTGCGCTGCCGCTGTCCTTTGCGCAGGAGCGGCTCTGGTTCATCGACCGGCTGGAGCCGGAGAGCGCCACCTACAACATTCCCACCGCGATGCGCCTGGCGGGCGCGCTGGACGCGGCGGCGCTGGAGCGCGCGGTGGGCGAGATCGTCCGCCGCCACGAGGCGCTGCGGACGGTCTTCGCCGAGGTGGACGGCTCGCCGGTGCAGGTGGTCACGCCGTTCGGCGGGTTCGCCCTTCCGGTGGAGGACCTGTCGGGGCTCGGCGAGGCGGATCGCGAGGCGGCGGTCGGGCGTCGCGTCGGCGAGGAGACGGCACGGCCGTTCGACCTCGCCGCGGGACCGCTCTTCCGCGCGGCGCTCCTGCGGATCGGCGCCGAAGACCACGTGCTGCTCCTCTCGATGCACCACGTCGTCAGCGACGCGTGGAGCCTCGGGGTGCTCTTCCGGGAGCTGTCGGCGCTGTACGCGGCGTACCGCGAGGGACGCGAGTCGCCGCTGCCGGAGCTGGCGGTGCAGTACGCCGACTACGCGGTGTGGCAGCGCGAGCAGCTGACGGGCGAGGTGCTGGACCGGCAGCTGGCGTACTGGAAGGAGCGGCTGGCGGGAGCGCCGGAGCTGCTGGAGCTGCCCACGGACCGTCCCCGCCCGGCCGTGCAGACGAGCCGGGGCGCGTCGGTTCCGGTGGAGCTCTCCCCGGAGCTGCTGGACCGTCTCCAGGGGCTGGGGCGGAGCGAGGGCGCGACGCTGTACATGGTTGCGCTGTCTGCCTTCCAGGTGCTGCTGGGCACCTACGCCGGCAGCGACGACGTGGTGGTGGGGAGCCCGATCGCCGGGCGCGGGCGCCGCGAGGTGGAGGAGCTGATCGGCTTCTTCATCAACACCCTGGTGCTGCGCACCGACCTCTCGGGAGACCCCTCCTTCCGCGAGACCTTGCGGCGGGTGCGGGAAGCGACGCTGGGCGCGTACGCGCACCAGGAGGTGCCCTTCGAGAAGCTGGTGGCCGAGCTGCAGCCGGAGCGGTCCCTGAGCCACTCGCCGCTCTTCCAGGTGATGTTCACCCTGCAGAACGCCGGGGGCGAAGGAGGCGCGCTTCCGGGGCTGAAGGCGGGCGGCGTCGGTGCCGCGATGGAGATCGCCAAGTTCGATCTGTCCCTGGCGCTCGCGGCGACCCCCCAGGGCCTGCGCGGCACGCTGAACTACAGCACCGACCTCTTTGAGCGCGGCACGGCCGAACGGATGGTCGGCCACCTGGAGCGGGTGCTGGAGCAGGTCGCCGCCGATGCCGACGTGCGGCTTTCGCGGCTGGAGCTGCTGGGCGAGGCGGAGCGCGCGCTCGTGCTGGAGGAGTGGAACCGGACGGCGGCGGAGTACCCGGCGGACCGGTGCATCCACGAGCTGTTCGAGGCGCAGGCGGCGCGCACCCCCGATGCGGCCGCCGTCGTCCACGAAGCGGATGCGCTCACCTACCGGGCGCTGAACGAGCGGGCGAACCGGCTGGCACGCCACCTCGTCCGCCAGGGGGTGGGCGGCGAGACGAGGGTGGGCGTGTGCCTGGGGCGCGGGGTGGAGATGGTCGTTGCCCTCCTCGCCGTGCTCAAGGCGGGCGGTGCCTACGTGCCGCTCGATCCGGCCTATCCCGCCGAGCGGCTTGCGTTCACGCTCTCCGACTCCGGCGTGGTGGTGCTGCTGACGCAGGAAGCGCTGCGCGCGGCGCTTCCCGTGCCGGACGGCGTCACCGTGGTGAGCGTGGACGGAGCGGCGGCGGAGATCGCCCGCGAGAGCGCGGAACGCATCGAGCGCGGCGCCACCCCGCGGAGCCTGGCGTACCTGATCTACACCTCCGGGAGCACGGGCGTCCCCAAGGGCGTGGCCATCGAGCACGAGAGCGCGGTGGCGCTCGTGTCGTGGGCGGCGGGCGTCTTCACGACCGAGGAGCTGTCGGGCGTGCTGGCGTCGACGTCCATCTCCTTCGACCTCTCCGTCTTCGAGCTCTTCCTCCCGCTGTCTCTCGGCGGCCGCGTGATCGTGGTGGAAAACGCGCTGGCGCTGCCGCAGTCCGCCGCGGCGGGGCAGGTGCGGCTGGTGAACACGGTTCCGTCCGCGATCGTGGCGCTGCTGAAGGCCGGAGGGATTCCCTCAGGCGTGCGGACGGTGAACCTGGCGGGCGAGCCGCTGCGGCCGGCGGTGGTCGACGCGCTCTACGGCGAGGGGATCGAGCGCGTGTACGACCTGTACGGCCCGTCGGAAGACACCACGTACAGCACCTGGACGCTGCGCCAGGCAGGCGGGCCGGCCACCATCGGCCGGCCGATCTCCAATACGCGCGCCTACGTGCTCGGCGCCGCGCTGCGGCCGGTGCCGGCGAGGGTGCCGGGCGAGCTGTACCTCGGCGGCCGCGGGCTGGCGCGCGGCTACCTGGGCCGGCCGGGGCTCACGGCGGAGCGCTTCGTCCCGGACCCGTTCTCGGGCGAGCCCGGCGCGCGGCTGTACCGCACGGGAGACCGGGCGCGGTGGCGGGTGGATGGCACACTGGAGTACCTGGGGCGGCTGGACGCGCAGGTGAAGGTGCGCGGCTTCCGCATCGAGCTGGGCGAGGTCGAGGCGGCGCTGCGGCGGAATCCGGCCGTCACCGACTGCGTGGTGATGGCGCGCGAGGACGCACCGGGCGACAAGCGGCTGGTGGCGTACGTCGTCGCCGGCGTCGAAGCCGACGAGCTGCGCGAGCACCTGCGGCGGAGCCTGCCGGAGTACATGGTGCCGTGGGCGTTCGTTTCGCTGGAGCGGCTGCCGCTGACGCCGAACGGAAAGCTGGACCGCAAGGCGCTGCCGGCGCCGGAGGGGAGTTCGTACGCCGCCCGCGCGTACGAGGCGCCGCGCACCGAGGCCGAGCGCAAGGTGGCCGCGGTGTGGGCCGAGGTGCTGGGGGTGGAGAGCGTGGGCGCGCACGACCGGTTCTTCGACCTGGGCGGCCACTCGCTGCTGCTGGTGCGGGTGCAGGCGCGCCTGCGCGAGGCGTTCGGCCAGCCGGTGCCCATCACCCACCTTTTCCGTTACCTTACGGTGAGTGCCCTGGCCGCGGCGCTGGAAGCCCCCGCGCCCGAGCCGGCCGCCGCCCCGGCGGACGACGCGCGGGTGCGGGACGGGCGGCACAGGCTGCGGGCGAGGGGGCGGGCTGGCGTGACGGGGTCACGGGGCGACGGGGGCGGCCCGGGGTGACGGAGGGCCCGGGATGACGGAGGGACCGGGTAGCGGTGTGAGCAGGCCGTCCCCTGTTCCTTGACGACGAATAAACGAAATTTCGAGCGATCGATGAGCCATAGCAACGAGCCCACGGGGCTGGAGATCGCCGTCGTGGGAATGGCGGGGCGCTTTCCCGGCGCGCCCGGCGTGGACGCCCTGTGGGCCAACCTGCGCGCCGGGGTGGAGTCCATCCGCCACTTCACCGGCGAGGAGCTGGCCGCCGCGGGGGTGCCGGAGTCGCTGCGCACCAACCCCGCGTACGTCCCCGCGCGGGGCGCGCTGGCCGAGGTGGATCGCTTCGACGCCGCCTTCTTCGGCTTCAGCCCGCGCGAGGCGCAGGTCACCGATCCCCAGCAGCGCCTGTTCCTGGAGGTGGCGTGGGAGGCGCTGGAGCACGCCGGCTACGATGCCGCGCGCGTCCCCGGCCGCGTGGGCGTGTACGCGGGCGCCAGCCTGAGCAGCTACTTCGTGAACCTGCTCTTCCGCCCCGACGTGATCGCCGCGGCCGGCGAGATGACCGTGAACATGGGGAACGACAAGGACTTCCTGGCCAGCCGCGCGGCGTTCAAGATGGGGCTCGAAGGCCCCGCCGTGGTGGTGCAGACGGCGTGCAGCACCTCGCTGGTGGCGGTGCACCTGGCCTGCCAGGCGCTGCTGGGCGGCGACTGCGACATGGTCCTGGTCGGGGGCTCGGCCGTAACGGCGAACGAGCACGCGGGCTACCTGTATCAGCAGGGGAACATCCTTTCGCCGGACGGGCATTGCCGGGCCTTCGACGCGGATGCGCGGGGGACGGTGGGCGGCAGCGGCGTGGCCGTGGCGGCGCTCAAGCGGCTGGAAGACGCGCTGGCCGACGGCGACACCGTGCACGCGGTGATCCTGGCCACCGCCATCAACAACGACGGCTCCGCCAAGGTCGGCTTCACCGCGCCGCGGGTAGAGGGGCAGGCCGCCGCCATCCGCGCCGCGCACGCCGCCGCCGACGTGGACCCCGCCACCATCACCTACGTGGAAGCCCACGGCACGGGGACGGAGCTGGGCGACCCCATCGAGATCGAGGCGCTCACGCAGGCGTTCCGCGCGGGAACGGACCGCACCGGCTTCTGCGCCATCGGCTCGATCAAGACCAACATCGGCCACCTCGACGTGGCGGCGGGGATCGCGGGCCTCATCAAGACCACGCTGGTGCTGCGCGAGGGCGAGATCCCGCCTTCGCTGCACTTCACGCGGCCCAACCCGCAGATCGACTTCGCGTCGAGCCCCTTCTTCGTCAACGCCACGCTGGCGAAGTGGACGCCCCCCGCCGGGGTGCCGCGGCGCGCCGGGGTCTCGTCGTTCGGCATCGGCGGCACCAACGCGCACGTGGTGATGGAGCAGGCGCCCGCGGCGGCGCCCTCCCCCGCGCCGTCGCGCGCGGAGCAGCTGCTGGTCCTTTCCGCCCGCACCGAGACGGCGCTGGACGCGGCGGCGCGGCGGCTGGCCGCGCACCTGGAGCAGAACCCGGAGCAGCCGCTGGCGGACGTGGCGTGGACGCTTCAGCAGGGGCGGCGCGCCTTCGCCCACCGCCGCGCCGTGGTGGCGCGCACCCACGCCGAGGCCGCGCGGGCGCTGGCGGACCCGGCTGCGGGCGTGGCCGGCCGGGCCGGGAGCGAGGCGCCCGCGGCCGTTTTCCTTTTCCCCGGCCAGGGCGCGCAGTACGCGGGAATGGCGCGCGGCCTCTACGAGCGCGAGCCCGTCTTCCGCGACGAGCTGGACCGCTGCGCGGAGTTCCTGCGCCCGCACCTGGGCCTGGACCTGCGCGAGGCGATCTTCTCGGACGACGCGGACCGGCTGAAGCAGACGGCGCTGACCCAGCCCGCGCTCTTCGCCGTGGAATACGCGGCCGCGAAGCAGTGGATGGCGTGGGGGATCGTGCCGGAGTCCATGATCGGCCACAGCGTGGGCGAGTACGTGGCCGCCTGCCTGGCCGGCGTCTTTTTGCTGGAAGATGCGCTGGCCCTCGTCGCCGAGCGCGGCCGGCTGATGCAGTCGCTGCCGCCGGGCTCCATGCTCGCCATCCCCCTTCCCGCCGCCGAGGTGGAGCCGGCGCTGGGCGGATCGGTGTCGGTCGCGACCGTCAACGCGCCGGACCGCTGCGTGGTCTCCGGGCCGGGCGACGAGATCGCGCGGCTCGAGGCGGAGCTGGCGGCCCGCGGGATCCAGGCGAAGCGCGTGGAAACGTCGCACGCGTTCCACTCGCCGATGATGGACCCCATCCTCGACGCCTTCAGGGCCCGCGTGGCGCAGACCGCCCGCGGCGCACCCGCGCTGCGCTGGGTGTCGAACCTCACGGGAACGTGGATCACGCCGGAGCAGGCGGCGGACCCTGCGTACTGGGCCAGCCACCTGCGCCAGGCCGTCCGCTTCGCCGACTGCGTGGCCACGCTGGCCGCGGAGGGGCGCGAGCGGGTGTTCGTGGAGTGCGGGCCCGGGCGCACGCTGTCGTCGCTGGCCAGGCGGCAGGTGCCGGGATCCGCCGCCATCCCCGCCATGCGCCACGCCGGCGACCCGGCGGACGACGTCGAGGTGCTGCTGTCCGCGCTGGGCCGCGCCTGGGCGGCGGGGACGGAGGTCGACTGGCGCGCCGTGCACGGGGGGCAGGCGCGCCGCCGCGTTCCGCTGCCCACCTATCCCTTCGAGCGCAAGCGATTCTGGATCGACCGCGCGCCGCGGCCCGGCTTCGTCGCCCCGGCGACGATCGCGGGGGACGAGGCGGAGGCGGACGCCGCGGCCGGCGACCCGCGGGCGGGGTGGTCGGCCACGGAGCGGGCCATCGGGCGCATCTGGGAAACGCTGCTCGGCGCCGCGCCGGGGCTGCACGACGACTTCTTCGGGGAGGGCGGCGACTCGCTGATGGCGACGCAGCTGGTGGCCCGCATCCGCGCGGAGCTGGGCGGCCAGATCGGCGTGCGCGCCGTGTTCGAGGCTCCCACGGTGGCCACGCTGGCGGCGGTGGTGGACGGCGCGGCCGCGGACGCAGGGCTGGACGCGCTCCTGGCGGGGGTGGAGGGGCTGAGCGACGACGAGATCGAGGCGCTGCTGACGGCGGGGATTGAAGAGAGTGGACATGACTGAACTGACCGATCGCCTGGCGAAGCTGACGCCCGCGCAGCGCAAGCTGCTGGACATGCGGCGCGCACAACCCTCCGCGGCCTCCCCGGCCGCGGAGCCCGCCCCCATTCCCGCGCGCGGCGGGGGGCCGGCGCCGCTCTCGTTTTCGCAGCGGCGCCTGTGGTTCCTGGACCGCATGGAGCCGGGGAACGCCTTCTACAACCTTCCCAACGCCGTGCGGCTGCGCGGCGCGCTGCACCAGGCGGCGCTGGAGCAGGCGCTGGGGGAGATCGTTCGGCGCCACGAGGCGCTACGGACGGTCTTCGCCGAGGCGGACGGCGAGCCGGTGCAGGCGGTCGCGCCGTTCGGCGGGTTCATCCTGCCGGTGGAGGACCTGTCGGGGCTGGGCGACGCGGACCGCGAGGCGGCGGCCAGGCGCCGGGTGGGGGAGGAGGCGGCCCGGCCCTTCGACCTCGCGACGGGCCCGCTCTTCCGTGCGGGGCTGCTGCGGCTGGGGCCTGAGGAGCACGTGCTGCTGGTGTCCATGCACCACATCGTCAGCGACGGGTGGAGCATGGGGGTGCTCCTGCGCGAGCTGTCGGCGCTGTACGCGGCGTACCGCGAGGGGCGTGCGTCGCCGCTGCCGGAGCTGGCGGTGCAGTACGCCGACTACGCGGTGTGGCAGCACGAGCAGCTGGATGGCGGGGTGCTGAACCCGCAGCTGGCGTACTGGAAGGAGCGCTTGGCGGGCGCGCCGGAGCTGCTGGAGCTGCCGGCGGACCATCCGCGCCCGGCGGTGCAGACGTACCGCGGCGCCACGGTGCCGGTGGAGCTTTCCGCGGAGCTGACGGAGCGGCTGCAGGCGCTGGGGCGCGGCGAGGGCGCCACGCTGTACATGACGCTGCTGGGTGCCTTCCAGGTGCTGCTCTCCAGGTACAGCGGGAGCACGGACGTCGTCGTGGGCAGCTCCATCGCGGGGCGCACGCGAAAGGAGGTCGAGGAGCTGATCGGCTTTTTCGTCAACAGCCTGGTGCTGCGCACCGACCTTTCGGGCGACCCCGGCTTCCGTGAGACCCTGCGGCGGGTGCGCGAGGTGACGCTGGGCGCGTTCGCGAACCAGGAGGTGCCGTTCGAGAAGCTGGTGGCCGAGCTGCAGCCGGAACGGTCGTTGAGCCACTCGCCGCTCTTCCAGGTGAACTTCGAGCTGCAGAAGGCGGGTGGGGGCCAGGGAAGCGCGCTGCAGGGGCTGAGCGTGGGCGCGGTCGAGGCGGACCACGTGAGCGCCCAGTTCGATCTTTCCCTGGAGCTCGTGGCGACTCCCCAGGGGCTGCGTGGCGGACTGATCTACAGCACCGATCTCTTCGATCGCGGGACGATCGAGCGGATGATCGGCCACCTGGCGCGGGTGCTGGAGCAGGTGGCCGCCGACCCGGACGCGCGCCTTTCGCGCCTGGCGCTCGCCGGGCCGGAGGAGCGCGCCCGGGTCGTCGTGGAGTGGAACCGCACCGAGGCGGAGTATCCGCGGAACGCCTGCATCCACCAGCTCTTCGAGGCGCAGGCCGAACGCACGCCCGACGCGGCGGCGCTGGCCTGGGGCACGGAGGCGCTGACGTACCGGGAGCTGGACGCGCGCGCCAACCGGCTGGCGCACCACCTGGCCGCGTTGGGCGCGGGGCCGGAGAGCCGCGTCGGCCTGCGGCTGGAGCGCAGCGTAGAGAACGTGGTCGCCACCTTGGCCGTGCTCAAGGCCGGGGGCTGCTGCGTTCCCGTCGACACCAGCTACCCGGCCGAGCGGATGGAGCTCATGCTGGCCGACAGCGGCGTCCGCGTCCTGCTGAGCGACGGCGAGCTCGCCGCCCCCACGGGTCTCCACGTCGTCCGCCTGGACCAGCTGGCGGAGGGGCTCGCCGCCGGGCCCGATCATCCTCCCTCGACGAACGCGTCGGCGGAAAACCTCGCCTACGTCTTCTACACCAGCGGGAGCACGGGACGGCCGAAGGGCGTGATGATGGCCCACCGCGAGGTGGTGCAGTACGCATCGGGCCTCCCCGGGACGATGCCGATCGGCCCCGGCGACCGCGTGGCGCAGGCGTCGAACGCGAGCTTCGACGCCGCCGTGTTCGAGATCTGGGGCGCGCTGCTGAACGGGGCCGCGCTGGTGGGCATCGACCGCGACGTCCTCCTTTCCGCGCCGCTGCTGGGGCAGGCGCTGCGCGAGCAGGGGATTACGCACCTCTACCAGACCGCCGCGCTCTTCAACCAGCACGTGCGGGAGCAGGTGGACATCTATGCCACCCTGCGCCAGTTGGTGTTCGGGGCCGAGGCCGTGGGAACCGAGAGCGTGCGGGCGATGCTGCGCCAGGGGAAGCCCGCCCGCGTGCTGCACGAGTACGGGCCCACCGAGGCGACCGTGTGGTGCACGCTCGAGGAGGTGGAGGAGGTGGCGGAGGACGCGCCCACCGTGCTGATCGGGCGGCCGATCCCGAACGCGCGCGCCTACGTCCTCGACCCGGCGGGCGAGCCGCTCCCGGTGGGCGTTCCCGGCGACCTGTGCATCGGGGGCGAGGGCGTGGTGCGCGGCTACCTGGGCCGGCCGGGGCTGACGGCGGAGCGCTTCGTCCCCGACCCGTTCGCCGCGGAGCCAGGCGCGCGGATGTACCGGACCGGCGACCGGGCGCGGTGGCGGGCGGAGGGGAAGCTGGAGTTCATGGGCC
Organism: Longimicrobium sp.; assembly: GCF_036388275.1. Lineage (NCBI taxonomy): Bacteria > Pseudomonadati > Gemmatimonadota > Longimicrobiia > Longimicrobiales > Longimicrobiaceae > Longimicrobium > Longimicrobium sp. The sequence continues at coordinate 5,805 of NZ_DASVSF010000025.1, read as the reverse complement.
GCCTGGACGACCAGGTGAAGATCCGCGGCTTCCGCATCGAGCCGGGCGAGGTGGAGGCGGCGATCGCGGCGTATCCCGGGGTGCGCGAGGCCCGGGTGATGATGCGCGAGGACCAGCCGGGCGACAAGCGGCTGGTGGCGTACGTGGTGGGCACGGTGGATCCGGACGGGCTGCGCGCGCACCTGCGCCAGGGGCTGCCGGAGTACATGGTGCCGCAGGCGATCGTCGCCCTGGAGCGGCTGCCGCTGACCCCGAACGGCAAGGTGGACCGCAAGGCGCTGCCCGTGCCCGAGTACGCGGCCGGCGCGGACCGGTACGTGGCGCCGCGCACCCCCGTGGAAGAGGTGCTGGCGGGGATCTGGGCGGAGGTGCTGGGGGTGGAGCGGGTGGGGGTGGAGGACGACTTCTTCGCGCTCGGCGGGCACTCGCTGCTGGTGACGCGGCTCCTGGCGCGGGTGCAGAACGCGCTGGGCGCCGTCGTGCCGCTGCGCGCCGTCTTCGAGGGGCCCACGGTGGCGGAACTGGCCGTGCGGGTGGAGGAGGTGCGCCGCGCCGGGCTGCCGGCGCTGCCGCCGGTGGTGCCCGCCGAGCGCACGGGGGCGCTGCCGCTCTCCTTCGCGCAGGAGCGGCTCTGGTTCATGGACCAGCTGGAGCCGGGGAGCGCCGCCTACAACGTCCCCGTGGCGGTGCGCCTGGGAGGTGCACTGGACGTGGCGGCGCTGGAGCGGGCGCTGGGCGAGATCGTCCGGCGTCACGAGGCGCTGCGGACGGTCTTCGCCGAGGTGGACGGCGCGCCGGTGCAGGTGGTGGCCCCGGTCGGCGGATTCGCCCTGCCGGTGGAGGACCTGTCGGGGCTCGGCGAGGCCGATCGCGAGGCGAAGGTCAGCCGGCGCGCCGGCGAGGAGGCGGCACGGCCCTTCGACCTTGCGGCGGGCCCGCTCTTCCGCGCGGCGCTGCTGCGGCTGGGCGCCGATGAGCACGTGCTGCTTGTGGGGATGCACCACATCGTGAGCGACGGGTGGAGCATGGGGGTGCTCTTCCGCGAGCTGTCGGCGCTGTACACGGCGTACCGCGGGGGCGGGGAGTCGCCGCTGCCGGAGCTGTCGGTGCAGTACGCCGATTACGCGGTGTGGCAGCGCGAGCAGTTCGCGGGCGAGGTGCTGGACAGGCAGCTGGCGTACTGGCGGGAGCGCCTGGCGGGCGCCCCGGAGCTGCTGGAGCTGCCCGCGGACCATCCCCGCCCGCCGGCGCAGACGTACCGGGGCGCGATGGTTCCGGTGCAGCTCCCGCTCCAGCTGCAGGAGCGGCTGCAGGCGCTGGGGCGCAGCGAGGGCGCGACGCTGTACATGACGCTGCTGTCTGCCTACCAGGTGCTGCTTTCGAGATATTCCGGGAGCGAGGACGTGGTGGTGGGGAGCCCGACCGCCGGGCGCACGCGCGCGGAGGTGGAGGAGCTGATCGGCTTCTTCGTCAACACGATGGTGCTGCGCACCGACCTCTCGGGAGACCCCAGCTTCCGCGAGCTGCTGGGCCGGGTGCGCGAGGCCACGCTGGGCGCGTACGAGCACCAGGAGCTTCCCTTCGAGCGCCTGGTGGCCGAGCTGCAGCCGGAGCGGTCCCGGAGCCACGCGCCGATCTTCCAGGCGTCGTTCACGATGGACGACGCCCAGGGCACCGGCAGCGGGCTCGCGGAGCTGAGCCTCCAGGGAGTCGGAGCGGAGCTCGGGGTCGCCAAGCTCGATCTGGCCCTGACGCTCCTTACGACCCCCCAGGGCCTGCGCGGCGGGGTGACCTACAGCACCGACCTCTTCGAGCGCGCCACCATCGAGCGCATGGTGCGGCACCTGGAGCGGGTGCTGGAGCAGGCCGCCGCGAACGCGGACGTGCGGCTCTCGCGGCTGGAGCTGCTTTCGGCCGAAGAGCGCGGCCTGGTGGTGGAGGAGTGGAACCGGACCGACGCGGAGTATCCGGCGGACCGGTGCATCCACGAGCTGTTCGAAGCCCGGGCGACGGAGACGCCGGACGCGGCCGCGGTCCGCTTCGACGGCGCGGCGCTCACCTACCGCGAGCTGGACCACGCCGCCAACCGGCTGGCGAACCACCTGCGGCGCCGCGGGGTGGGCCCGGAAACCCGCGTGGGCATCTGCCTGGAGCGCGGCACGGAGCTGGTCGTGGCCATCCTGGCCGTGCTCAAGGCCGGCGGCGCCTGGGTGCCGCTGGACCCGGCGTACCCGGCCGAGCGGCTGGCCTTCATGCTCGCCGACTCGGGTGCCCGGCTCCTGCTCACCCGCCGTCCCCTGCCGGAGGGGCTGCCGCCCCACGCCGCCGAGGTCGTCTGCCTCGACGCCGAGCGCGAGCGCATCGAGGCCGAGAGCGCGCAGGCGCCCGCCGCCGGCGTGCTCCCCGAGAACCTGGCGTACGTCATCTACACCTCCGGCTCCACCGGCCGCCCCAAGGGCGTGCTGGTGCCGCACCGGGGGCTCGCCAACGTGGCCCGGGGGCACGCGCGCGACCTGGGCGTGGAGGCCGGCGACCGGGTGCTCCAGTTCGCCTCGCCCAGCTTCGACGCTTCGGTGTTCGAGATGGTGATGGCCCTGGCCGCCGGCGCCACGCTGGTGCTGGGGACGCGCGAGACCCTGGCCCCGGGACCCGACCTCGTCCGCTTCCTCCACGACGAGGAGGTCACCGTAGCCACCCTGCCGCCCTCCGCGCTCGCCGTGCTGCCCACGTCGGAGCTGCCGGCGCTCCGCACGCTGCTGACCGCGGGCGAGGCGTGCCCGGCCGAGCTGGTGGAGCGCTGGGCCCCGGAGCGCCGCTTCTTCAACCTGTACGGGCCCACCGAGGCCACCATCTGGTCCACCACCGCGGTGTGCGCTCCGGGCGGCGGGCGGCCCCCCATCGGGCGCCCGGTGGCCAACACCCGCGCGTACGTGCTCGACAGGCGTGGAGAGCTGGTGCCGGTGGGTGTGGCGGGCGAGCTGTACGTGGGAGGCGCCGGCGTAACCCGCGGCTACGCCGGCCGGCCGGCGCTGACGGCGGAGCGCTTCGTCCCTGACGCGTTCGGAGCGGCGGGAGGGCGGTTGTACCGCACGGGCGACCGGGTGCGGTGGTCGGCCCGGGGCGAGCTGGAGTTCCTGGGGCGGGTAGACGCGCAGGTCAAGGTGCGCGGGTTCCGGATCGAGCCGGGCGAGATCGAGGGCGTGCTGCGGCGGAGCGAGGGAGTCTCCGAAAGCGTGGTCGTGGCCCGCGACGACGTGGCCGGTGAGAAGCAGCTGGTGGCGTACGTGGTGGGCAACGTGGAGGCGGGCGCCCTGCGCGAGCACCTGCTCCGCGAACTCCCGGAGTACATGGTGCCGTCGGCGGTCGTGGTGCTGGACGCGTTCCCGCTGACGCCGAATGGAAAGCTGGACCGCAAGGCGCTGCCGGCGCCGGACTTCGCCCCCGCCGAGGAGGGCTACGTAGCGCCGCGCACGCCGACCGAGGAGGCGCTGGCGGGGATCTGGGCGGAGGTGCTGCACCTGGACCGGGTGGGGGTGGCGGAGAGCTTCTTCGACCTGGGGGGCCACTCGCTGCTGGCCACGCTCGCGGTCGCGCGGGTGCAGCAGGTGTTCGGGGTCGAGGTGCCGGTGCGGACGATCTTCGACGAACCCACGGTGGCGGAGATGGCCGCCCGCGTAGACGCTGCCCTGGAAGTGATGGACGCCGAGCTCGGCCAGGTGGACCCGGAGGAGATGGCGGAGATGCTCGCGCTCCTCCGCCGCTCCCCCCTCGCATGAGCTCCCACGGTCGCTCCTGGCCGCAACGGAGCGTCGCGTCGCGGCCGCGTGACGGGGGGCGAACGGGGGCAGGGGTCGCGGGGCGCTTGGGAAACGGAGCCGCCATGGATGAGTCAGCCCGCGCAGGCACGATCCTATTCGGACGTTAACCTGCGCGGATTCCTCCCGTAGTGTGCCGCCTCCTCCGTTCTCGGCAGCGCTCCATGCACCGGCTCGGCGGGACCGCGCCGGCCGGCAGGTCCCAGCTTGCGTAACGTCAGATTCCAACACGTTTTACTCCGACTTTTTCCGGAGTGGAACGTTGACTAAACATAATGCGGAGGGTTATCATCAGCATCGTTACCATTCAGACACCGTGGGAACAAAAGCCCAACCCGGATCCCGCGCGGTTGGGCGCCATGTGATCGCGTCCACTTCCCGGTCGGTTGCCAGGCGGGAGATGAAGGGCGCGTTTCCGCCTTGTGGAGCACGATCCGAGTGGTCCGCGCGCGAAGCGGCTGGAGGTGAAGGTGCCGCGGGTTGAGCCGGTAACCGGGCCGGTGCCCCAGGACGTGATCGACGCCCATCACGCTCGGGTGAACCCGGACGAGAGGGCGTAGCGGCTGGCGCTCCGCCGCGCGTCTGCCGGCCGCACGAACTCCGCTTTCCTCACGCGCTCCGCATCGAGCCGTGGTTCGCCGGCCATGCGGGCGGCGGCCGGCTCGCCGGCGCGCCCAGCCGCCCCCGCCGGGCGTAATCCACCCGCGGGTTCGGCGTTTTCCCTCGGCCGGCCGCTTTCGCCGGGCGCGAGGGGCTCCGTGCGCGTTCCACACACCATCGTTTCCTGTATCCGCAGATGATGAACTCCGTCGCGACACTCACCGAACTGACGCCGGCCGAGCGCCTGGAGCTCCTGAAGATGGCGCGGGCCCGGAAGCTGGTGGGGCACCTGTCGGAGCTTCCGCCCATCGAGCCGGCCGGCCGGGACCGCCGGCTGCCGCTGTCGTTCGCGCAGGAGCGGCTCTGGTTCATCGACCGCCTGGAGCCGGGAAGCGCTGCCTACAACATCCCCGCCGCGGCGCGCCTGGCGGGTGCCCTGGACGGGGCGGCACTGGAGCGGGCGCTGGGCGAAATCGTGCGGCGTCACGAGGTGCTGCGGACCGTCTTCGCAGAGGTGGATGGCTCGCCGGTGCAGGTGGTCCAGCCGTTCGGCGGGTTCCACCTGCCGGTGGAGGACCTGTCGGGGCTGGGCGACGCGGATCGCGAGGCGGCGGTCGGCCGGTGGGTCCGGCAGGAGGCGGCGCGGCCGTTCGACCTCGCCGCGGGACCGCTCTTCCGTGCGGCGCTGCTGCGGCTGGGCGACGAAGACCACGTGCTGCTGCTCGCGATGCACCACATCGTGAGCGACGGGTGGAGCATGGGGGTGCTGTTCCGGGAGTTTTCGGCGCTGTACGCGGCGTACCGCGAGGGGCGCGAGTCGCCGCTGCCGGAGCTGGCGGTGCAGTACGCCGACTACGCGGTGTGGCAGCGCGAGCAGGTGGAGGGCGAGACGCTGGAGCGGCAGCTCGCGTACTGGCGGGTGCGGCTGGCGGGCGCGCCGGAGCTGCTGGAGCTGCCGACGGACCGTCCCCGCCCGCCGGTGCAGACGTACCGGGGCGCGACGGTGCCGGTGGAGCTCTCGGCCGAGCTGCTGGAGCGGCTGCAGGCGCTGGGGCGGAGCGAGGGCGCGACATTGTACATGGTGGTGCTGGGCGCCTTCCAGGTGCTGCTGAGCAAGTACAGCGGGAGCGAGGACGTCGTCGTGGGCAGCCCGATCGCGGGGCGCACCCGGAAGGAGGTCGAGGAGCTGATCGGCTTCTTCGTCAACACCCTGGTGCTGCGCACCGACCTCTCGGGAGACCCGAGCTTCCGCGAGACCCTGCGGCGGGTGCGGGAGGCCACGCTGGGCGCGTACGCGCACCAGGAGCTTTCCTTCGAGAAGCTGGTGGCCGAGCTGCAGCCGGAGCGCAGCCTGGGCCACACGCCCCTCTTCCAGGTGATGTTCTCCCTG